>JAICND010000531.1 GCA_025929005.1 Acidimicrobiia bacterium | reverse complement strand
CTTGGCCGGAAGCCCCGGCAATCTCGACGCTCCTTCGTTCATAGTCATCAAGGTCTTGACGACCATCGTTGGGGTGGTGCTGGCTTTCTTCGCCCAACGGGTCGCTGGCTCCGGTATGCAGAGGCTTCTCCTGCTGGCATTACCCTTGCTGCTTGGTTTCTTCGGCCCAGACGCCTGGCTGTCGCGCAAGGTGGAGGAGCGCCGGGTGGCGATGCAAAAGGCATTGCCCGACGTTCTTGACCTTTTAGTGATCAGCGTCGAAGCCGGCCTTGGGTTCGACTCTGCTCTGGCGCGAGTGGTGGCTACCGTGCCCGGGCCGCTGTCGGAGGAGTTCTTCCGGATGCTCCAGGAAACCCGTGTTGGGGTCAGCAGGCGCGACGCCATGCGTCACCTGATGGAGCGAACCGACCTCGATGAGCTCCGCTCCTTTCTGCTGGCGATGATGCAGGCGGAAGCTTTTGGTGTGGCGATCGCTCGAGTTCTGCGAGTACAGGCGGACGAGATGCGGGTCAAGCGGCGCCAGCGGGCCCAGGAGAAAGCCTTTGCTGCCCCGGTGAAGATCGTTTTCCCGTTGGTGTTCTGCATTTTCCCATCCCTGTTTGTTGTGCTCCTCGGTCCGGCGGCCATTCAGATCGGCCGGGCCTTCGCTGACATCAACTCGTGACGGCACCGGCGACGGGCCGGACCCCGCGCCGGTTTTCAGTCGGTCAGGTGGCCCTCATGCTGCCGCTGGTAGCGGCCGTCGTGGCGGCCCGATTGCCGGTGCGAGACAACTCCTACCTCTGGCATGTGAGGGCTGGCAGCCTCCAAATCGAACGCGGGGAGGTGCTGACCGTCGACCCTTTTTCATTCACCGCCCTGGGGCGACCGTGGCGCACCCAGTCCTGGCTGGCGGACCTTCTCTACGGATGGGCCGACGGGATTTGGGGGCTTCAGGCTGTGACGCCCCTGGTTCTAGTTGGTGCCCTAGTGATGGTCGGTGCCATCGGCTTACGCGTGTACCGGGTCACGCCGATGGCGTTGCCGGCATCCATCGGAACCATCTGGGTGATGTGGTTAACGATCGGCTACTTCACTCCGAGACCGGTCCTGTTCTCGTTGGCTTTGCTCGCCGTGTTCCTCGTAGCCGCCGACGACAACCGGCTTCGATGGGCTCTGCCGTTGATCATGTGGCTCTGGGCTTCGATACATGGCGGATTCATCATCGGGCTCGGTTACCTGGTCCTCGATGGGTTGCGGCGACGGGATCGCAGCCGTCTCGTGGACATAGGGGCCGCCACAGCCGTGACTTTTGTCACGGCTCATGGCTGGGGTACGTGGCAGGTTGTGCTCAAGTTCCTCGGGAGCAGCGGCGAGCTCGACCTGATCGTCGAGTGGCTGACGCCTGACCTCTTCAGCATCGAGCACTTCCCGTTTGCCCTGGCGCTGGTGGCGTTGATGCTGCGCGCGGTCAACGGAAGGATCACGAAGCGGGATCTCGGGGTCGGGATCCCATTCTTGATATTCGCCTTCACGGCCAATCGGGCGGTGCCTGTAGCCGCGCTGGTTCTAGCTCCCTGGTTCGTTAGTG
>JAICND010000423.1 GCA_025929005.1 Acidimicrobiia bacterium | reverse complement strand
CGACCGGGGCCCTTTAACCCTTGACGGCACCCTGAGTCAGCCCCCCGATGATCTGTTTCTGCGCGACCAAGAACGTGAACACGATCGGAAACGCTCCCAGCAAAGCCGCCGCGGCCATGTTGCCCCACCGCACCGCGAAGTCGCTCTCGACGAAAAGCTGCAGCCCCAGAGCGAGAGTCAGGTTGTCAGTCGAGCGAACCAGGGTCCGCGCCAGGATGAACTCCGAGTACACATTGATAAAGCTGATGATGAAAATCACTGCCAACACCGGTCTCGCCAAAGGGAGCACAATCCGCCAGAAAATCTGGAAAACACTGGCCCCGTCCACTTCGGCCGACTCATCCAGGGATGCCGGGATGGTGTCCATGAACCCTTTTATCAGGAAGGCGTTGAAACCGATGGCACCCCCGATGTAGACGAGGATCAAGTACAGGTGCGTGTCGAGACCGGCCGCCGGGAAAAGTTCACCAATCTGCTGGGCCAGGAGAAACAGCGCGATAAATCCGAGGAACTGAGGAAACACTTGGATCAGGAGCAAGGACAGCAGCCCCGTTCGGCGTCCTCGGAAGCGAAGCCGGCTAAAAGCGAAGGCAGCAAGGGCAGCCAGAGTCACGTTGAGGGCCGAGGCCGTCACCGCCACCTTCCAGCTGTTGAAGATCCATTTTCCGAATGGGGTAAGGGGGTTGGTGAACAGCTCTGTGAAGTTGTCGGTCGTGAGGCCGGCCGGGATCAACCGAGCCGCCGCTTGGTTGTCGATCGTGTTGAAGGCCGCCGACACCACCCACACCACGGGATACAGGGCGAACACGCACGCCAACGACAGGACCAGATGCCGCCAGCCGATCTCGCGTAGCCATCTCTGAGGGGACATCCGGTTTTGAGCTTGAATCTGATTCACCGCTGCCCGCCGATCATCAGACGTTCCCATAAACATCCTCCAGACGCTTGGTGAAGCGGAAGCTCAAGGCCGAGAACGTCGCCACGATGATGAAGATGATGACGACGATGGCCGACCCCAGAGCAAAGTTCTGGCCGCGGCCTGCCTGTACGGCCAGGTCGAAGGTGAAGGTTATGAGAATGTCGGTTTCCCCTACCGGAACCGCGGCGTTGACGACCGGAGGGCCACCATCGGTCAAGAGGAAGATGAGTACGAAGTTGTTGAAGTTGTAGGCGAAAGAACCAATCAGAAGGGGGGCGGTCGATACGAGCAGGAGCGGGAGAGTAATGGTGCGGAACACTCGAGCAGGCCCGGCGCCATCGACCCTCGCCGCATCTTTTAGTTCGGCGGGGATGGCCTGCAGGGCGCCGCTGGTAATCAAGAACATGTAGGGAAAACCCAGCCACGTCACCACTAGGAGCACCGCCACCTTGGCCCAGAAAGCGTTCTGCAACCAGGGTGGTCCATCGATGCCCAGTGTTTCCAACATGCGATTGACCTGCCCGAACTGGTTGTTGAGAAGTCCACGCCAGACGATGGCGCCGATAAACGCCGGAATTGCCCACGGGATGATGAAGATGGATCGGTAGAGGGCCCGCCCCCTGAGTCGATCGGGTTGCAAGGCATTGGCAAGGACGAGACCGAGAACAAAGGTCAGCACGACCGAGCTGATGGCGAAGACAAAGTTCCATGCCGTCACCTTCAGGAAAGGGCCCCGAATCCGCTGGTTGGAGAGAATGCTCTCGAAGTTGTCGAACCCGATTACTACCCGCCACCCGGGATCGAGCCGGCTCCCTCCACACACGAAGTTGGCGACGTCAACGGTGCAGGTCGTTTCCTCTTGCGCGTCAAATAGCGTGTCGGAGTTGGCGTCGTAGAAATAGCGCTGACCTGCTTCGATCAACCTCGCCTGGGAGGTGGTTTGAACCTGGGCAACCCCGCGGCCGGGAATGTCGAGAACCAGACTCTCGAGTTGGGCTGCAATCCCGATGAGGTCTCGCAGCAATAGGCGATCGAAGTCTCCAATTCGCTCCGGTATGCCATCGCCATCGTCATCCACTACACCGAGCGCGACCGGATCCTCAAGGGAGTCGAACGGCTCGACGCTGCGCTCGCGAGGGGTGCCGAAGTACTGGGTGCCCTGATCGTCCATCACGAGAAAACGCAGGTCCCCGCTCGGGTTGCGATACACAAACAAGTCAAGGGGCAGCGATCCTTCGGCTGCCTGGATCGGCTGGCTCTCAAGGCGCTCGATTGCCTGCTCCTTGGTGAGGACGTTTCCCGTCGCCCAGTTGGTCAACGAGACATAGGCGGTGTAAATAACCGGGAAGGCCACAAAAACGGCCATCACGATGAGGCCCGGGGCCAACCATTTCAGGGCACGAGCACGTGGAGACAGATACGCCCAGTTGATGAGGACACCGGTCAGCACGACGGCGGCAAGCAACAACCAGGATTCTTCAGCCAGCAACACCGGG
>JAICND010000525.1 GCA_025929005.1 Acidimicrobiia bacterium | reverse complement strand
GGCCACGACTAGGACGTTTTGGAGCACCAGAGACACCGGGAGGGTGACGGTGACGGTGGTGCCTTCACCATGGCGCGACTCCATGCTCAGACCTCCGTTGACCCGTTCCAGGGCCTCGGCCACCGTCGAGAGTCCGTCCCCTGCTCCGGAGAAGTCGTGGGCGATGTCGACCGTCGAGAATCCCGGGAGGAATAGGAGCGAGGTCAGATCCGAGCCTTCCGCGGCAAGGCCTCGCTGCCGGGCGGCCTCGCCTACAGCTTTCCAGTCAACCCCACGGCCATCGTCGGCGATGGCGATCACGACCTTGTCACCGTCGCGCTTGGCCGCTAGCGAAACGACACCGGTGGCCGACTTGCCGAGGGCCACCCGCTCTTCGGGAGGTTCCAGACCGTGATCGACGGCGTTGACCAGTAGATGACGCAAAGGTTCGCGCATCAATTCGACGATCTGTCGATCCAGTTCGAGTTCTTCCCCGCTTTGTTCAAAGCGGACGTCTTTGCCCAGCTTGCGACCCAAATACCTGACGAATTGGGGGAAGGTCTCGGTTGCTTGGCGCAACGGGGCGTTGGCCAGGGATACCGCCAGGGCCTGGAGTTGACCCACCGCCACCGACATCCTGCGCAGCTGCGAGCGCCAGGCTGTCATCAGACGCTGGGGGTCGGCGCCCTCGAATTGGACCAGGGCAAGATCGGAAAGAGCATCGGCATCAAGGCTCACCTCTACCGCCTGATTGATCAGTTGGTAGAGGTCGATCGTGTCGACCCGGGAGGTTCCTGCCAGCATCGATCGCTCCACTGCGGCCAGAAGTCCACCGAGTGACGTCGGTCCGATGGTTTCCTGGCCCTCAGAGTCAGCGGCAACTTTGAGGGGAAGGTCTTTCTCATGAGGACCGCCCCCCTTCAACACCTGCTCCGTGCGCACAACGAGGTCGCGCAGTCGGGCAGTCATACCCTGCTGCTCTTGTTCGGCAGCATCGGGCAGCATGCTGGCGAGTTGCTCGAGGGCTCTCCCGACGGTGGCTGTGGCCGTCACCGAGCCGGTCTCGATGTGCTTCCAGGCCTGCTCGAGAAGCGCCCCGGCGTTGCCCATCTCACCCAGTCCCATGACCCGGGAGGAACCCTTGATGGTGTGGGCGTCCCGAACCAGATCGCTGATCGACTCGGCGGAAAGCCGGCCCAGCGCGAGCTGACGCGCGCCGCTGGCCAAACGGCGTGACCGTTCGATGATCTCGGTGTGATAGATCTCGATCAGTTCAGGTGGTAGCGCTGAGTCCAATTGGCTCCCGGGTATACCTTCCAACATCGGCTGGTCTCATAGGTGAGTTGAGCCGTGGCTGGTCGATCAGGCCCTATTTGGACCGGTTTTTTCGGCCCCAGCGGGCCTATTCCCACTCAATGGTGGCAGGTGGCTTCGAAGATATGTCGTATGCGACCCGGTTGATGCCTGGCACTTCGTTGATGACCCTCGAACTGATCCGCTCGAGAACCTCATATGGCAGCCTCGCCCAATCGGCAGTCATGGCGTCCTCACTGGTCACTGCCCGCACCATCAAGGGGTGGGCATAGGTCCGTCCGTCGCCCTGCACACCCACGGTCTTGATAGCTGGAAG
>JAICND010000177.1 GCA_025929005.1 Acidimicrobiia bacterium | reverse complement strand
CCGCCAACTTGTTTCGTAACACCCTTCCCCGATTCGGCATATCAGTGACCTTCGTCGCCCCGGACCAACCGGAGGCATTTCGCCAGGCCATCACCCCTGACACCAGGCTCCTCTTCGGCGAGACCATTGGCAATCCAGTCATGGATGTGCTGGACATAGAAGCTGTCGCAGCGATCGGTCACCAAAAGGGGGTTCCGCTGTTGGTCGATAACACCCTGGCCAGTCCGTATCTATGTCGACCCTTCGACTTCGGTGCCGATCTGGTGCTCCACTCGGCCACCAAGTTCATCTCCGGCCACGGCACCGTCATCGGTGGGGTGCTGGTCGACTCAGGCAACTTCGATTGGGGCGGCTCGGGTCGTTTTCCCAATCTCACCGAACCCTATTTGCCCTACAACGGCGTGGTCTTCGTCGATGAGTTCGGGCCGGCTGCTTTCATCGCCCGGGCCCGAGCGGAAGGGCTGCGGGACTTCGGAGCATGCATGGGTCCTGAGACCGCCTTCTTTCTGATCCTTGGCCTGGAGTCGCTGGCCGCCCGCATGGACCGGCATGTAGCGAATGCCCGTCAATTGGTCGAGTACCTGACCACCGCATCCGAGGTGGCGTGGGTGCGTTACCCCGAGCTGGCCAACCACCCCCAGCACGAACTGGCGGGCCGGCTGTTTCCCCGCGGTGCCGGCTCGGTAATGGCGTTCGCGGTGAAAGGCGGGAGGGAAGCCGGGCGACGTTTGATCGAATCGACCCAGTTGGTGTCGCATGTGGCCAACCTGGGCGATGCTCGTAGCCTCATCATCCACCCCGCCTCCACCACTCATCAGCAGCTGGACTCTGCCGGCCTGGCAGCTGCGGGGATCGATGAGGGCCTGGTCAGGCTTTCCGTCGGTCTCGAGGATCCGGTCGATGTCATCGCCGATCTCTCCCGTGCCTTGAAGATCAGCCAGAAGGCATGACTCCGGCCTTTGTCCACCACGGTGGCGTTACCGGGGTGGGATCCGAGCCCTCGGTGTTGCTGCTGCACGGAGCCGGTATGGACCACACTGTCTGGCGGGGTCTAGCCCGGCACCTTGCCCATCACGGCTGGCGGGTGCTCTCCCCCGACTTTCCCGGGCATGGCCGCACCCCTGGTCCTGCCTTGGAGTCAATCGAGGAGATGGCGGCCTGGGTAATCCGCCTACTCGACGACGAAGGGGTCAGTCGAACGACCGTCGTCGGACACAGCATGGGGGGTCTGGTTGCTCTCCGACTGGGGGCGCAGATCGGTCCGGCCGTCAACGGGCTGGTGTTGGTCTGTTCGGCTACCAGGTTGGATGTGCACTCGGAGCTTCAGCAGGCGGCCGATGCCCGTAACCACAAGGCCGTCGAATTGATCCTGTCGTGGTCGTTTGGAGCCGGGGGTCGCATGGGCGGCATGAGCGATCCCGGGGTATCGGCCCTTGACACGTGCCGGCGGGTGCTGGAAAGGGGCCTCGGTGTCCTCGGTACGGATCTTCGAGCGTGTAGTGGATATGTCAGCGGTTCGGAGGACGCGGCTGCCATCCGGGTGCCTTCGTTGGTGGTGTCCGGTTCCGAAGACCGCATGGTCCGACCTAACTCAGCGGCTGCCCTCGCCGGTATCCTGACCGGCGCCGGATTCGAGTTGGTCCCCGGAGGCGGACACATGTTGATGGTTCAGCAACCCGAGCGCGTGCGACGCCTGGTCGATGGCATGCTCGCTTCAGGACAACTGTTAGGTTCACAATCCGATGTCTGAACCGCTGACCTGGCTGCTGGCCCCGGTCGTCACATACTTGGTGGGGGCGATCCCGTTTGCTTTCGTGATTGGCTCGATATTCGGGGTCGATCTGCGCAAAGTTGGCACCGGTAATGTCGGAGCTGGCAACCTCCGCCGGGTGGTGGGGCTTCCCGCCGGGGCCGCCGCCGCTCTGCTCGACGGGCTCAAGGCCTTGATCCCAGTTTTGGTCATGCGCGAAATGGGCATAGGCCCCGCTGTGGTTGCGATTTCCGGATTGGCAGCAGTCGCGGGACACAACTGGTCCATATTCCTGCGGGGCCGTTCCGGTCGCGGCCTGGCCCCGTCGGCTGGGGTCCTGGCCGGGGTCGACCCCTGGCTGATCCTTTGGCCGGGAGGATGGGCCATTGCCGGATGGAAGCTGGGGGGCGGAATCGCCGGGTTCTTTGGCTGGGCTTCGTTGCCGGTCATCGCGGCCCTCCTCGAGCGACCGGATCACGTCGTGCTGGCTTGCCTGGGCCTCGGGCTCTTGATGATCGTGCGCCGAATGCAGGGAAATCCTTCGCCCCAACCCGGGGTGAAGGCTGCCCTCTACCGGGCCGTCTTTGACAGAGATCCTGGCCAGGTGGTGACAACAGCGGAGGAGCCGGTCGGAAATTGACGCGGCGCTTCCGTCGCCGCACCATTTTCATCGTGGCCGGTGTCACGGCCGCGATCTACATCGGCGTATCGATCTACGCATTCACCAATCTGACCCTGCCGGACCTGGACACCCTTGCGATCCTGTTCCTCGTGCTCGCGGCTGTTGCCGAGATTGGCGGCAAATACATGTTCGGGATGCAGTTCCGTCATGGTGTGCTCGAGGTCGGAAGCCACCTTGACCCCAAGTCGGCTATGCGGGCGGCGCTGGTTGGGGCGGGGATTGCTCGATTGATCCCGGCTGGTGGGGCGGTCACTCCAGTCGCGATGGCCTGGGCAGTGAGAAGGGTGGCTCCCGGCACCGGTGGGGCGGCGGTGCGATCGACCATCCTTCACTATTCAGGCTTGCTGTTGGGAACTGGGCTGGCGATGTTGTGGGTGATCAACCGGGGGTTGTACGAGTCCCTCCAGGCTGGTGCCGCCATCCTGGCGGGAATCCTGATCGCGAGCGGGGGAGTCCTCATGTTTGGGACGGGCTGGCTGGGTTCCGTGTCAAAGAGGTTGCCGGCTCGCTTCCGTGACCTGCTCGGTCACACCGCCGCCAATCATCCGCCCGACCTCGTCAGCCAGGGATGGATGTGGGGCCGGTTGGCATTGGAAGCCGTGGCGCTCTTCCTGGTGATGGAGGCTTTCGGGATTTCTCTCACGCCCACACAGGCGATCTCTGCCTTTGGGATAAGTCAGCTGGCCGGAGGATTGCCCGGCACTCCGGGGGGAATCGGATTCACAGAGGCCGGGTTGGTGGGTGCCCTGGCCGCTTTTGGCTATCCAGCGGGGTCGACGGTGGGCCCCATCCTGGTTTACCGACTCGTCTCCTACTGGATTCCGGCGTTAACGGGTCTTGTCGCCGGAGGAACCGCTTTTCTCCGGGCCGAGACGAAACCCTGAGCTAAGTAGAGGTTGGCGGGCGACCCGGGCCGGGTGGGCCCGCAAAGATCTGGGCGACTTCCATCCATCGGTGGGCGACGTCACCTTCTACCCGTAGCAAGGTGTCGTTGATGTGGCGACGTTGGGCCACGACCAGACAGAAGTCTTCGACCGGTCCGGTGATGCTGGCTTCGAAGGCTTCGTTCCAGGTCTGGGACTTTCCGCCGGGGCCTTCCAGCGTCACTCGCACCCTGGTGTCGGGCACGAGGAGTCCGCGATTGAGAAAGCTCCAGGAGAAGGTCTTTACGCCCAGTTCGGCGATGTGAAAGAGGCGGACAGTTGGGGCCCGGGCCACACCGAGGGTGTCAACGACGTCCTGGCCGTGGGCCCAGGTTTCCATCAGTCGGGCGGTGACGGCCGAGCGCGCTTTCATGGCCGGGCCATACCAGGCAAGTGGCGTCTCCGGGTCCAGTGACGCGAAGGCCACCAGCTCGCGGGCCCGGGCTGTTCGCCACCATTCGAGGACGCCGGAGGGCTCGAGGGAGCGTCCTTGATCGATCCCGATGGCCATGTAGTCCTCGTTGGCGCCGGCGAGACGGGTGTTGATCTCGTCGGCAAACCCATCGGGATCAGTGATCGCTTGCGTCTGTCGATCGTCGAAGAAGGCCAGATGCGAGATGGTGTCGCGGATCGTCCACGGCTCCGCAGGAGTCACCAGATCCCAGGACTCGTCGGCCAGCCCGGTGACGACCTTGTCGAGTTCTTCCTGTTCAGTTTTCAGATCTGCGATCAGGTCTTTCATCACTCTCTCTTCACCTCGAACCCCGCCATCATTTGCAGGGCCTTTATAAGGGCATGGTTGCCTTCGTCCCCTAGGCCGACCCGCTGCAGGGCCCGGTAAAGCTGAAAGATGAGTGCAGTTCCCGGCAGCGGTACACCGAGCTCGTCGGCGGCCGCCAGCGCCAGTCGGAGATCCTTCTGTTGGAGGTCGATCGTGAAACCTGGCCGCCAATCTCCGACGATCATCTGCGGTCCGCGGTTGGACAGCATCCACGAGCCAGCGGCACCACCTTTTACGGCGTTAAGGGTATCGACAAGATTGAGACCGGCTGCCTGGGCAAAAAGCAACGCCTCGGAAGCGGCGAGCTGATTTCCCACGACCAGGATCTGGTTGACGAGCTTGACGAGCTGGCCCGCGCCCACCGGTCCCACGTGAGTGATCAGGGCCGAGTAGGCCTCGAGGTAGGGGCGGGCCCGATCGAGTTGGGTCTGGTCGCCTCCGACCATGGTG
>JAICND010000345.1 GCA_025929005.1 Acidimicrobiia bacterium | reverse complement strand
GATCCGCAGGGCGACGTACCAGCCGTCTCCAATGTCGATCACGCCAGCGTTTTCACCAGGCCCCACCACGACCCAGGGAGCGGCGGTGGGAAAGCGTCGCAGATGGATGCGAGACGACTTGTAGGAGCAATGCTCTGACCACATAACCGAATACATCGCCAGCTCGGCCGGGCTCGGGTCCCGGCCCAGAATCTTCTGGATGCTTGCGTACTCCTCGTCGGTCAGTCCCAGCAGCTGGTGTGCCAGGGCCTCGACGTCGGCGGGCTCTTCGTCCTCCAATACGGTGGTTGCTTCAGACACCTGCCCCCACCCCGGCGGCGGCCAAGAAGCCATCTAGCAGACCAAGACCGTCTGCGGAGCCGAGCAATTCGTCGCTTCCTCGCTCGGGATGTGGCATCACACCGACGACGTTGCCGGCATCATTCGTAACGGCGGCAGCCCGCCCCTGGGAGCCGTTGGGGTCGTCTACGTACTTCAAAACGATTCGTCCGGAAGAGCCTGGGTCCACGTAGTTCCCCTCGTAAGAGTTGAGGGGGATCCTGAGGATCTGGCCAGGCAGGAGCAGGGAGGTGAGCATTGAGTCGGTTGAGACCACCTCTAAGTCGACCCATCGACAGATGAAGGAGAGCCCGGAGTTGGCGATGAAGGCACCCGGAAGGAGCCCTGCTTCGCACAGGATCTGAAAGCCGTTGCAGATGCCGAGGACGGGTCGGCCGTGGCGGGCCATCTCGGCCACGGGACCCATCACCGGTGAGAGACGGGCGATGGCGCCGGTGCGCAGGTAATCACCATGGGCAAACCCTCCTGGCAAAACCACCGCGTCAAACTCATCGAGCTGGTCCTGGCGGTGCCAGACGAGTTCAGCCCGTCCACCAAGGGATCGGAGAGCGCTCACCGTGTCGTGTTCGCAATTGGTACCTGGAAAGACGACAACCGCGATCCGGCTCACTCCTCTATCACCACCCGGAAGTCTTCGAGAACGGGGTTGGCCAACAACTGCTTGCACATTTGGCTAACCCTCGCCTCGACTACCTCGGTTGAAGGTCCGCTCACCTCAAGGGTGATCACCCGGTCGAAACGGGCCTGGGTGACCTCGCCGAATCCCAGGTCTTGAAGGGCGCGGACGACCGTGACACCTTCGGGGTCTGCAATCTCAGGACGACGGGTGATCTCGATCCTGACTCTCAACTGAGGTCGTCCAGGTATCGATCGAACGAACCACCCGTAACCCTTTCGAAGGCCTCCACGTACCGGTCCCGCGTGCCTTGCACCACTCCAGCGGGAAGCGACGGGGCCGGCGGCGTATGGTCCCACCCGGTCGAGTCGAGCCAGTCTCGTACGAACTGCTTGTCGAACGATGGAATCTCGCCGCCCGGCTGCCACGAGTCACCCGGCCAATAGCGAGACGAATCCGGTGTTAGAACTTCGTCGATCAGGATCAACTCATGGCCGGCAAAACCAAACTCGAATTTGGTATCGGCCAGGATCACTCCGCGGGTCTCGGCGTGGGCGGCCGCTTTGGAGTAGATCTCCAGGGATCGTGCTCTTAACTCCTCGTATATGTCGGTGCCGACGAGCTTGCGAGCGCCGGCTTCGTCGAGGTTCTCGTCGTGTCCGATCGCAGCCTTGGTAGCGGGGGTGAAAATCGGTTCCGGCAGCCGGTCGGCCAAGCGCAGCCCTGAGGGCAGATGCTCGGTAGTGGGTCCTCCCCCCGTCTTGTACTCGCGCCAGGCCGAACCGTAGAGATAGCCCCGAACGACACACTCCATCGGCACGACCTCGGCCCGCCGCACCACCATCGCTCGACCCGTCAACCACTTTCGGTCGGCCGAATCGAGGCTTCCTACTTCGTTCAGATCGAGAGTCAAGAAGTGATGGGGGACGTCGAGCAACTCGAAGAAGTACCGCGAGAGCCCGGTGAGGATGCGACCCTTGTCAGGGATCTCGTCGGCGAGCACCACGTCATAGGCGGAGATCCGGTCCGAGGCAACAATCAGAAGACGATCGCCCGCAAGGGCGTAAACGTCACGGACCTTCCCCGCTCCCACCTTGGCCAGAGACTGCACTGAGGCTCGATCCTACCGAGGCTGTAGTGTGCCCCCCGACCATGCGCGTCGGCGTCATCTATCACTGCGATCAAACGACCGATCGCCTCGATGAGGTCCTGGCCGCCCACGGCGCCGAGGTTGCCCGCTTCCGGCTCGACCAGGGAGACGAGGTACCTGTCACTACCCCTTTCGACGCCGTGATCGTGCTCGGAGGAGCCATGGGGGCCTACGACACTGACGAACATCCCTGGCTCGAAGACGAGAAGGCCTGGTTGCGGGTGCTGGCAGGCGGGGGGGTCCCGGTGCTGGGAATCTGCCTGGGAAGCCAGCTGTTGGCCGACGTTCTGGGTGGTCGTGCCTTTCTCTCTCCTCTGGCACCAGAAGCAGGCGTCGTGAAACTGGAGTTGACGGCAGCCGGTCGAGCTGATCAGGTCCTCCGCCACGCCGGCACCAGGGTCTTCTCTCTTCACCAGGACACTTTCGAGATACCTCCCCGAGCCCGGCTGCTGGCTCTCAGCGCCGATTACCCGCAAGCATTTCGCTGCGATTCTGTGCTTGCCCTTCAGTTCCACCCGGACGCTGATGCCGCTCTCGCTGTCGAGTGGGCGAAAGAGATGGCACCCTTCCTCAACCGGGCAGGGGTGGAGTTGGTCGATTACGAGCGGGACCTTGAGGCAGCTGAGCCATACCTGGCCCGAACCTCGAGACGCATCTTCCGGGCGTTTCTGGAGGCCGTGTGAGACAAAGGGCCGGCGCCCTTCT
>JAICND010000279.1 GCA_025929005.1 Acidimicrobiia bacterium | reverse complement strand
TTCCTTTGGGCGACACGCCCCGCGATCCGGGCACCTCAGAGCTGCTTGGAAACCCACTGCACCACCTTGCCCAGAATGGTGCTGATGAGACCGGTACTCCCGCTGCTCTGGACGCAATAGATTCAGTTGGAGAACGACGTTGCCCGTTCAGGCTTCGAGTCGGATTCTGGGGTCTAGAGCCATTTGGGCAGTCTCCGCCACTAAACGCAACACCAAGATGAGAACTCCGATCGCGATCAGGATCCCCATGATTACTGGCACATCCACGTTGCGAACTGCGGAGAAGAGAGCTGTCGAAAGCCCACCTGACCAGAGCACGCACGTTCCGAAGGCGCTGGTGCCGCTTGGCACGTTCCCAGCGTCATCGAGCACGCAAGATCCAAGTTGGGTTTGAAACTCGACAAGGACAAGGCCGGTAAGGAGAAAGGGCAGCGCGGAGAACGAACGCGATAGGACCGGAAGGACCACGTTGCGAGCGACGTGACGGTCGCGAATCTCCGGCTCCGGGACCGCTTTGGCGCGGGCGGTAAGGACGTAGTCCTCTCCACGCTCGTCGGCGATCCCCGCTCGCCAGACGAACAGGATCTCCCCGAAGGCGATCAGTGCGAAGCCCAGTACTGCCAGGACCGGGCTGCCAGACCCGATTTCTACTGCCCGTGATGATCGGAAGAAGAAGACGTCGAGTGCCTGTTGACCGATCCCTAGCTTCGAAATCGCCAGCACCAATGCTGAGAGTGTGGCCGGGAGCACCAGAGCCGGCAGAAGTCGCCAACCCCGGCGACGACCAAAACCGCGAAGTATCAAGGCCACCAGCAGCGCCGCCAGCATCGACACGCCGCCAAAGGTCACCACTTCAGCCTCGGTATATGGAAGGCCCGCAAAGACCTGCAATGAGTCGACCGGAATACCGATCGCCGATCTGGCGGCCAGGAGCGGCTTCCGGCCGAAGTGAATCAGCAAGAAGATGAGTAACGGCGGGAACATCGTGTAGAAAAGCAGCCCTGCCGCGGTTAGCAGACCACCCCCGAACCGCCCCCAACCCCACTCTCCTACCCGTCCCAGCCAGCTGCCCAACAGGTATGCGAGGATCCCACCCGTGGCAAAAATCAGAAGGGTGGTAGGCAGCGCGTCAAGGATGATGTCGGCGACCGGAACCCCGATATAAGACATGCCGAGATCTCCCCGGAGCAAACCTCCCATATACGACAGATAGCGATCGATGGCCGGGGTGGACTCCTCGAGAAGCGGACTCTCGTATGGGATCAGGAGTTCCACCAGGAAGAAGACGACGGTTACAAAGAGGACCAGAGTGACGATCGACGCAGCTGTCCGCCGCGCCAAGAATGAGCCAAAGCCGCCACCCGTCACGTCGGGGGAGCCAGATGCAGCGACCTCAGCCACTTAGGGCGCTGGGTGCCAGGCGATGCCGCTGTATACGTCGCTTGACGGAAGCTCGGCGAGGACCTGAAGGTCAGTCCCGTCGCTGTTCATCACGACCACGGTCCTGTCGCCATCAAAGTCGATGGCGGCAATCTGGGTCCCATTCGGCGACCAGGCTGCGGCGATGTAATAGCCGGTAGCGATCTGGCGTGGGGGCGATCCGTCGGCGTCGACGAGATAGATTCCGGTGGGTTGCGGGCTCGCCAGTGGGTTCGAGCTCGAAGGGCTCGTCGATAGCTCACCTCCGATCACGACGAGCTGCGAGGCGTCGGGCGACCACGCCACCTGACGAATGAAGCCGAGTCCGGGAGCAACCAACTCTCTGAGTTCGCCAGTTTCGACATCGATGACCTGCACCGTCGACTGTTCTTCCTGACCCGGAGATACCAAGAAGGCGATCTCGGAGCCGTCTGGCGACCAGACGGGACCAGGGCCGTAGGATCTGCCAAAAGAGCCGGTCCCAAGTGCGCGGTATGGTTCGGTGTCGTCGAGGTCCACGATCAATAGCGTCCCCCTCTCCGAATGAGCCCCGACAAGTGTCTCTCCGTCGGGGGAGAGCCAGGCCGACGTCACGAACGAGCAGCAACGCATTGCGAATGGAGGCTCGATCGGAACTCTGGTGAGCTCGCCCTGGCGGTCCATCACATACATGTCGCTGTTGGGCTCGTCAGTCAGAGCCAGTAATGATCCGTCGGCGGACCAGCCGGCGGGGACCGCACCCGGGGCGTCGAGGATCTCCAGGGTGTGTCGCGACGGCGGGTCAGCGGGGTCAAGTGCCTCCAAGTGGTCTCCGACTTTGTAGACAATCCAGCCACGGATCGGTTCGAATATTCCGAGGTCCTGGCTGGAAGGAGGTTGGACTGAGGGGCTCGCTGTGCGGCGGTTGAGGAGGCCATTGAAAGTGACGAAGCCTGCAGCCAGTACGACCAGAACGAGGATGAATGTCATCGCGTAGATTCGCCTCGGGCGGCGCGTCCTCGGGGTAGACATAGGGCCCCGTACGACGGGTACGTCCCATTCGATGATCTCCTCGGGCCAAACATCGGGGTACATCCGGTCTAGAGACATTGCGTATTCGCGCAGGCGGCTCTCCAGCTCAGGCATCAGTTTCCACCCTTAGGTCGATTCGCAGTTTCGCCATCGCTCGCTCGGCATGAGTCTGAACCGTGCCGGTCGCCACACCGAGGTGGGTGGCTACCTCCCGATACGTCCACCCGAATCCGTGGATCAGCAACACCGTCATCCGTTGCATCTCCGACAGTCGTGAGAGGGCAGCATCAAGCTTCGGCTCCACCGACGGTTCCTTGCCGGGATCTGCCTCTGCAGTCCGCACCAAAGGGCGGCGTCGGAAAGAAGAGACACTCCGATTGCGAGCCAGTCGGTAGAGATAGCCGACCGGATTCTCCAGTGTCTCGACCTTACCCCAATGCTCCCAGGCCCAGGTCAATGCCTCCGATGTTGCTTCCCGGCCGTCCTCACCGCCTAGAGCTGCTATCAGCGACTGCTTAAGGCGCGGCCCGTTTTCCCTGACGAAGGTGGTGAAAGCCGCGGCGGCTTCATCGTCGGTCAACTAGGACCCGCTCCAATCATCACCCTTATAGACGCCTAGAGGAGGCGTTTGTAAGACAGAGCAGATGGGGTTTCGCTGAGCTGGTCGCACGAGCTGACTATCTTGTCGCTTGAGGTGGGTCGACAGCCCGGAGGTGCACCGTAGAGCTCGTCGATCAGCTACTCACCATCCTCGCCGAACCTAATCCACGGTTCGCTTCGCAGCAGCTAAGGGCAGCCGGGTACGGGAGGATGACATCAGGGGCGCATGGAACTATGCCCGCGCTGCTGGCTTCACC
>JAICND010000011.1 GCA_025929005.1 Acidimicrobiia bacterium | reverse complement strand
CGGGTAGGTCGAGCCAGGAGCGAAGACCACGGCTATGACGGTGAATAGGTAGGGAAGTGCAACCCAGAGTTGCCCGGGCACCGACTGCAGCGCCGGTACCTGGTTTGCGAGGAACTGGAGACCTTGCGTCAAACCGAAGCCGAGGGCATAGATCATGATCCAGAGAGGTCGCCACTTTGCGAGGACCACAACACCCAAAGCAATGAATCCTCTCCCGGCAGTCATACCCGGCACGAAGCCTCCAGAGGTCGCCAGGACCAAGGCCGAGCCCCCAAGGGCAGCCAACACGGACCCCACAACAACCGCCGGGTAGCGCAGTCGCAAGACGTCCAGGCCGCCGGACTCCGCGGCGAGGGGTCGCTCACCGGCTGCTCTTGCGTAGAGCCCATACCAGCTCTTGTTGAGCAGGTACCACACACCGACTGCAAGCGCGATGGCGAGATACAGCATGAGGTTCTGCTTGTTGAGGATCTCCCCAATCCACGGCAGCGAGCCGAGGCCCGGAATCGTGATGCCAGACAGTGTCGCACCGTTCTGCCCGGCGAGGTAGAGCGAGTGGAGCGTCCCGGTGAGGCCCACAGCAAAGATGTTGAACATAAGACCGGTGACGATCTGGTCCGTGCCGCGGTTCACGTAGAGGAATGCGAGCAGGGCACCGAACACGCACCCGGCCACAATGGCGGCCACAATCCCCAGACCCGCGCTGGCCTGGGTGATCCCCATGTAGGCGGTGGCGAAGGCACCGATCAGCATCATGCCTTCAATTCCAACGTTGAGCACGCCCGACTTTTCAGCGACCGCTTCGCCCAATGCCGCCATAACGATTGGCACCATGGACTGGATCCCGATCACGAAGAACGCAAGGACCAGGGCCTCACTGAGCATCGACGTTCTCCGGATACCTGAACCTGATGACTTTCGTCACCATCAAGAGGATGACGAAGGTGGCGATCACGATCTCGCCTACCACCGGCGACAACCCGGCACCGGCCTGAAGACTGTTCGAGCCCACGCGCAGGATGGCAAAGAACGACGCCGAAGCGATTATCCACAAGGGATGAAGCCTCGCGACGAGTGCCACTCCGATGCCCAGGAACCCGAGATTGGCGGAGAAGTCCTGGAGGAGGGAATGATCGCGCCCCTGGACGACCAGTGAGCCCGCGAGCCCGGCGAAGGCACCCGCCAGAAGGAACGTTTGTACCGTCACACGATCGGTGCGGATGCCGGAGAGTCGTGACGCGGAGTTGTTTGCGCCTATCGCACGAACCGAGAACCCGAACCTGGTGTGCTTCATGAGAAACCAGGCGATCACAGCAGTGGCTACAGCGATGAAAATCCCTACGTCAACTAACGAACCATCGATCGGGCGAGGCAACTCAGCATTCGGGTGGATGGCCTCGGTGCGCTGGACGAAGCCCTCCGGGTAGACGTCGAATATGACCCAGGCCGCCAAGCTTGCGGCCACGAAGTTGAGCATCAGGCTGGTGACGATCTCGCTGGCGTCGAAGCGCGCTTTGAGCCAGCCAGGGATCGCACCGTATACCGCACCAGCCACTAGCGATCCCATCATGACCAGTGGAACCAGTAGCCATGGCGACCACGTACCCGGCAGGACGATCCCGAGGACGGCGGCGGCAACCGCGCCAACCGTCATCTGTCCCTCGCCCCCGACGTTCCAAAGGCGAGCAGTAAAGGGCACGGCTGCCGACAACGCGGTCATGATCAGGATGCCAGTGATGACCACCGTCTGACCAACGTTGAACGGATTACCAAGGGCACCCAGAACGATTGACTCGACAACCTCTGCCGGATTGGCACCCAGCAACCAAACGAGCGCTGACATGGCCGCCAACGTGCCCGCCAACGACAAGAGCGTCCTGATCCAGGCGGGAGTCTCTGTCTTGTCCCCAGCCGCGACCGTCTCCACCGTCACGTCCAGCTCCTCTCGATCACGGCTCTAGGCAGTCGGGACCGGCCTCCCGGGAAGTCATGTCGTTCTCGGCGGCTGCGACCGTACCACTTTTCGATTGAATCTCGTGAAGGAAAATAGAGTCTTGTTGAACGCGGCTGGAGTGCCCATCGAAGCCAAATCGCGTCAAGTCAGGCGACTGGCGCATGAGCTCGCAGAGGCGAAGCTCTCAGCATCGCGACCGAATTGAAGGCAAGCGCCCCGATCACAATGGCGCCTCCAACCAGCGCAGTCGTCGGCGGAACTTCTCCCAAAGCCATCCACACCCACAACGGGCCGAGCACCGTTTCGAGCAGTGTGATCAGCGCCACCTCGGCACCGGCGATGTAACGCGGAGCCACAGCCAAGAAGCCGAAACCCAACGGCAGCACCAGGAACCCGCTGATCGCCAGATAGCGGAAGTCGGAAGCGGTCGCGCTCATGGGGTCGGCCCAGGGCAGCGCGACGAGGGCTGCGATGAGGCCGCCCAGACCCATGGCCGGGACCATCGACCTGTCCGGGTTCCGGCCAATCACAACGAAGGAACCTCCAAGCCCGGCAGCAGCACCCAGTCCAGCCAGGTCGCCCAACAACGTTCCACCGCCCAGCGAGCCAGAGACCATGACGGCGATGCCGACGATGGCAACCACGATGACGCCGAGCAGTCGTCTGCTGATCGGCTGCCGAAAGAAGATCCATTGGTAGACAGCGGCGAACAACGGAGCAGCACTGACCGCCACGAGAGTATTGGCAACCGCCGTATTGGTGATCGAGACGATGAACAGCACCGTCTGGAGCGCGAACAGGGCTGCCACCAGCAACCCGGGCCGACCGATACGCCGGATGACGCGAGGCGTACGGGCCAGGACTGAACTGGCCACCAACAAGCCGATGCACATCAACGCCCCCCGCCAAAACAACAAGGTCCATCGATCAACCTCGACAAGTCTGATGAGGAGGGATTCAGGGCTGAGGAAGAGGATGCCGGCGAAGGCGAAGGCCAGCCCCCGCCGGCTCGAGGTGGCGACCAAGACTCAGGTAGCGCTCATGGCGCGGGCTGCCTCCCCGAACTCGTCGACCTTCATGTCGCCCACGTCGTAGAACGCGATGATTCGGCAGGGACACGCCTCCAAGCCCTCGTACTTCCAGGGGAAGGCGCCGATAACTGCGCGGGTGTTGAGCACCTTGCCTATGTCCCCACCGACGTTCTCGGCATGGATCAAGCCTTCCTGGAAGGCCCAATTGTGGAACGGGAAGAGATCGTTCCTCACCCGCCGACCGGAGAGCTTGTGGGTGTACTCGTACATGGGGAAATACTCGTCCACCTTCATCCCCACCTTCTCTTCGAACTGGGCTGTGAGGTCAGGCCGCATGTTTCGGATCGTGGTCCACATCGGATGATCACCGGAGCCGGCGTCAATCCCGAACCACTTGATCTCCATGTCGAGCATCCATTCCAGCAGCTCCAGCTTTCCCCCTGGATGCATTGAGAAGTAGCGCACCAGGTCTGCCTGTGGTTGGCCCTCGTAGTAGCGATTGAACCCGGTGTGGATAATGAGTATGTCGCCCTTCTCGATCTCAACGTTCGCCGTGAGCATGTCCGGGGTGATCACGTCCCAGTCGTCAACCATGTCGGAGATGTCAACGATGGCCCCCTTGTTGACTAGGAAGGAAAGCGGATAGGACGCCATGTCGGCGCGGCCATCTGCTCCGTGCATCCCTCCGTCGAGGTGCGTCCCGACGTGTAGCGCCGAGTCGATGCGCTGGGCCACGATGCGTTGAGTCTGCAGAGTCTGTGCGTAATACATCTTGTTCCCGGCGTAGCCCACCCAGCCGGGAGTGTGGACATTCATCGTGTGGGACAGGTCCACCATTTGCATTGAGCATCTCCAAAGTCGGTTGAGTGGGACTCTAGGCGGGGGTCCTACCGCCTTGCTTCAGAGCATGCGGCCGTCGACAGCCACGCCATAGATATCGGTGCGACGGTCGGCTCGCGGAGTTACCAGAGCCGATCGACTTTGCGCCCGAGTCGTCTCGTCGAGATCGATGGGAGCGACCGCAATCTGTTCTTCCTTGCCGGGAAGCGGGCCAATCACCCGGTTTCCCCGTGGACCGATCAGGATGGAGGATCCGAGAAACTCGAAGTCATCATGACCTCCAACCTGCGACGCCGCGGCGATGTACACCTGATTCAGATTGGCCTGGACTTCGGTGACCCGGCCCTGAGGCGACATCCCCTCCGCATCCCAGCGCAACTCGTCGAAGCCGACGATCCAGGCAGTCGGCACACAGATCAACTCGGCGCCCTGCAGCGCCATCAGCCGGACGACCTCGACGAAGCGGAGGTCGTAACAGACACAAAGCCCGATCAACCCGAAGTCGGTGTTCACCAGCGGGAATCCCAGGTCACCCGGCGAAAAGGCCTGTTTCTCGACTCCGAACAGATGCGTCTTTCGGTAATGCCCGATGATCTTTCCATCGGGCCCTATCGCAACCGCGGTGTTGAACAGCACGTCCCCGACCCGCTCGCAGAGCCCACCGACGACATACCCACCACCCTGCATCGCCAGTTCGGCCCATGCCTCGGTAGTCGGGCCCGGGACCGGCTCGGCGACAGGGAGGAGACGCTGCGGGTCGACCACGTAACCAGGCCCCATCATCTCCGGCAGCACCACCAGCTTTGCCCCGTCGGCGAAGGCAGCGGTGACTGCGTCCGCAGCGCGGGTGCGGTTCTCCTCGACTGCATACGGGATAGCGGCCAGTTGCGCCAGGCCGATCCCGAGAGTGCGGCTCACTTCAAGATCTCGAAGGCACCGACCTTCAACAGCATGTTCCAATCTGCCGGCGACGGTCCGCCAACGCTCTCAATCCGAGTTCCTCGGTCGGCGCGCACCGCGTGCCAGACGCCAACAGGGACGTGGACCGCGCACGGTGCCTCAAAGCGGAGCTCCGTGCTGTTGTCGAGATCTTCGATCGTGCCTGCCCCGGAGACGACGTACAAGGTGTCCTCGGATCCGGCGTGCACATGGGGGACGTTGCGTTCGCCAGGCTGCATGTCGACGTAGTTCATGTTCGCTGTCTGAGACCCCCTGCCGGGCCACACCACCAGTCGCGCATCTCGGGCGATCATCGGCATCATCAGGTCGGGGTCGTCGCGGTGGAAGACGTGGATCGCCATGCCTATGCGGACCACAATGCGTCGTACAGGGTCGGATCGGCGGGACAAGGCCCACCCACCAGTTCGGCCCCTTCCGAACTGGCAGACATCCGATAGGCAGTCCACGGGTCCACCAAGAACATCCCCCCCGGCCCCACGAGCTGGCGAGTATTCGCGACGAGATCTTCGACGTCTACCTCACCGCTGATCACGTAATACACGGCCTCCATGGGATGTTGCATCGACGCCGTGACACCCCCGTGCCCCAGCGATATCCGATGCATCGAGCGCATATGCGCTCCCGCGCCCGGCCACACCAGTGCACGGGCGCTGCCTTGTTGCTCCACAATCGGCAGCAACGGCTGCGCCGAATCATCGGGAATGATGCGAACCTCACGCGGAATGTGCGATGCGTCCGAGGAATTCAATGGAGCTTGATCTTGCTTCACAGCGCTCAATACTACGTACTAAGTTCGGAGTAGCCACCTGGGAGCGCAATCGATGTCCGACACGGGACTGATCCATCATTGGCACCCAATCGCGACCCGCGAACAGGTCGGTGAGCAACCCCGTCGTTTCACCCTGCTGGGGGAGGACCTCGTCGCCTTTCGGACCGAACGGGGAGTCAAGGTGTTCCTCGATCTCTGCATCCATCGCGGGGTCGCCCTGTCCCTTGGATTCATCGACCACGGGATCCTGCGCTGTGGCTACCACGGTTGGGCGTACGACGACACCCGGGCATGCGTCGACATCCCTTCCTTGCCCAGAGGCTCGGCCATCCCGGCGAAGGCCAGGGCCATCGTCTACCCGGTGGTGGAGAGATTCGGACTGGTGTGGGTCGCACTCGGTGAGCCCGTATCCGACATCCCGGGCTTTCCCGACGACGAGTGGGACGATCCGGATTACAGGACAATTGTCTCTCAGCAGTACACCTGGAAGACCTCAGCCGGCCGGGCTGTGGAGAACTTCATGGACATATCACATTTCCCGTACGTCCACGAGGGCGTGCTCGGATCACGCGACAACACCGAGGTCCAGAAGCATGAGGTGTCGACACGAAACGGCGGCCTCCATTACTACCTCGAGGCGCCAGAGCCGGCGGATCTTCACAGCAAGGCCGGCGACGTAGTTCGCTGGGAGTACTTCCTGACCGGCCCTTTCACCATCCATCTCCGCAAGACTGTCCCGTCCGGTGACGTGACCCTGATATCGATGGCAGCCAGCCCTACGACCGAGACGACGACCGAGTTGTTCCTGTGGATTGCCCGGAACCACCAACTCGACACATCAGCAGATGCCGAGTTCATCGAGTTCACCCACGGGATCATGGAACAGGACCGCATCGTGGTGGAGAGTCAGCGCCCCGAGCGGATTCCCACCGATCTCAGGGACGAACTGCATCTGAAGGTCCCCGATGCCTCGGGCATCGCCTATCGCAAATACCTGGGCGCAATCCAAGGCACTGCGGCCTACATGCCCTGACTCGGGTGAATCATCAGTGTCTGGTTGGGATCACCTCTGCGCGCCGAAAGCCGCCGCCCAGTCGGTAGATGGCATGCTGGAGCAACCGGATGCGCGGAGTGCGCCAGCACTGAAGTGGGTGATGGCCTTCGTGAATCAGGCAGAGGTTGCATGACGTGCAATCCACCAAACCTTCGCGGCCCTGTCGGATCTGTGCCGGCAGGTCCGGCTCCCGGATCAACGGCCGGGCCATCGCCACGAAATCGGCATCTCCCGAAGCGATGACGTCTCGCATCATCGAGGTCGATCTCATCCCGCCGACCAGGATGACCTTGGCGTCCAGTTCGGCCTTCAGGGCTCGGGCATAGGGTCTGAAGTACGCCTCTGGCCGGGGTGATCCGATCATCCGATGCAGGAGGAGATCTTCGGCGGCACGCTTAGGGCCAACGGCCACGTAGGTGTTGGCCGAGTCGGTTGGAGCGTCCATGAGCCCGCATGACACCTCGATCGCGTCGAGCCCGGCCGCCACCAGTTTGGCCGCACGGGGAAGTGTCTCCTCCAGCCCGAGGCCCCCCGCGACCGCGTCGAACATGCCGACCTTCATAGTGACGGGAAAGCCTTGCGGAACCGACGCTCGCACCTTCTCGACGACCGCTCGGGCAAACTCGCCGCGCCGCGTGGGGTCGCCACCCCAGTTGTCGTTGCGAGTGTTGGTCAGCGGCGAACCGAACTCGCTGATCAGATAGCCGTTGGCGGCATGGATATGGACTCCATCGAAGCCGGCTGCCACGGCTCGCTTCGCCGCAGCCGCGAATGCCTCCAAAGCCCTCTCGATATCTTGGTCGGTGCCGCCGGCGACGGTTTGGCCGGTCAGGGGGTTGGGGACAGGTGAGGGCGCGAGCGGGGTGAGTCCCGGCACCCTCGACTGCGACCCGGCATGGGCCAGCTGTCCGAATATGACCGCACCATGTTCGTGCACTCTCCCCACCAGCTCGCGCAGCCCCGGGAGGACACCGTCGTCATGGATGCCCACCTGCCCCCGGGCGTACTTGCCTCGTGGCTCAACATAGAGGTGACCAGTGATGATGGCGCCGATCCCACCGGAAGCGAGACCCGCGTACAGGTCGAGGAGTGAGTCTGTCAGCTCGCCGGACTCCGGATCTGCCATCGACTCCGACGTCCCCGCTCTGACCAAGCGATTGCGCAGGGTGGCCGACCCCACCCGGCCGGGTTGGAAAAGTATGTCCCCGGTCACTGCTCCAGCCCGAAGAAGAGCGTTCTCAGCGCCTCCTCGGAGAGGAGATCCTCGGCCACGGTCTCGGCTCGGACGGTTCCGTTGCTCAACACGTAGACCCGATCGACATATGGGAGAACTTCCAACGGGTTCTCCTCGATGATCCAGAGGATTGAGGCGCCGCCTTCCTTCGACTGGACAATCCTCTCAACCAAAGAGTGGACGATGGTCGGCGCCAACCCAGTGGTGGGCTCATCGAGAAGGAGGAACCGGGGCTTGGTGCCTGAGGCGCAGGCGAATGCAAGCATCTGACGCTCACCCCCAGAGAGGGTCCTGGCAGCTTGCCGTCTCCGGTCGGCGAGGCGGGGGAACAGGGCGTAGGCGTGGTCCACGGCCACCTGAGATTCTTCGGGTGACAGCGTCGAAAAAGACGTGATCAGGTTGTCCTCCACCGTCAGCTCGGGGAAGGTGTTACCGACCTGTGGTGCCATGGCCATGCCCATCTGCATTCGACGCGCCGTCGTAGCACCGGTGAGATCTTCGCCGTCGAATGAGATCGAGCCACTCATCGCCGGGAGAAGACCGAACACCGCCTTGCCCAGGGAGGTCTTCCCTGCGCCGTTTGGCCCGATGAGAGCGACCATCTCGTTCTCGTCGACTCGCAAGTCGACGGCATGGAGCACCGGCAGCTTTCCGTATCCGGTCTCGAGTCCTTTCACCTCGAGAAGACTCATGCCGAGCGACCTAGGTAGATCTCTATCACCGTTGGATCACTCACGACATCATCTGGAGTCCCCGAAGAGATGACTCTTCCCAGGGACATGACATGGATCCGGTCGGCGATGCCGAGCACAAACCCGATGTTGTGGTCGATGACGAGGACCGTGACCCCTTGATCTCGGATCTGACGAATCAAGGTGGACAAACGATCGATCGAACCGGGATCCACACCGGATGCCGGCTCATCGAGGAGGAGCATCACTGGCTCCGCCATGAGCTGCCGGGCGAAGTCCACCAGCTTGACGTCTCCGGGCGGCAGATCGGCGAGGACAGTGTCCCGCACCTTCGAGAGGTCGAGGTCGTCGAGAAGCCGACCTCCTCGCTCGTCGGTTTGGATCTCGGCTTGCCGCCAACCGCCGATCAGGGCAGACCGCAGACTTTCACTTCGGGCGTTTGATCCTCCGACCATCAGGTTCTCCCACACGGAGAGTGCCGGGAAACCGGTCGGCGTCTGAAAGCTGCGCACCAGTCCTTTTTGGGCGATCTGCCATGGCTGAGAGCCAGTCACGTCCTCGCCTTGGAACCTGACGGTGCCTTCGTTCGGCACCTCGAAGCCTGTGACCACATTGAACAGCGACGTCTTGCCGGCTCCGTTCGGTCCGATCACGGCGGTGATGGAGCCCGGCTCTATCTCCATGTCTACTCCATCAACCGCGGCGACACCTCCAAACAGCTTGGTTACCCCACGGACCTCCAAAATTGGAGCACTCATGCCTCGAGCCGCCGCGACGCTCCGGCGAAGGCGTCTCGCTCTTGGGCCAAGCCCTCAGGGCGGTATCGCATGACGATGATCAGGACGAGGCCGAGAATGATGAACCGCGCCGAGGCCAGGACGACGGCCATCTCCCCGGACCCTTGCACCAGCGCCGCCGCTTCGGTGACGATGAGCAGGATGGCGGCTCCGATGATCGGCCCGCGGAGCGAAGCGATCCCGCCGATGACCAATGCGGTCCATGTCACGAAGGTCACCTCTGATGTGAACAGGGACGGCGTCACCGTCCTGATGAACCAGACGTAGAGCGGTGCGACCGCCCCGTACATGAGGCCGGCCAGGACGAAAGTCTGGATTCTGTGCCGATTGGTGTGCTTGCCCAGCGACCTGGCCACCGGATCGTTGTCCCGGAACCCTCGGAGCAGCCGCCCGTAAGGGCTGTGGCCAAGACGACGCATGAGCAGGTAGACGACCAGGACGAGAACCCACACCATGCCCATGAAGAACCATCGGAAGGCGCTACCTGAAACAATGCTCTCGAACGGGCGGGAAAACTGGTTGAACCCGACCGTGCCTCTCGTGACTGTGCCCAGGTTGATCGAAAGCTGGCGAATCACCTCCGCAAACGCAAGTGTGGTGATCAGGAAGTACTCACCTCGAACTCGTAACGACGGGATTCCGATGATCAGCGCTGCGATTCCGCTCGCGATACTGCCTGCGATGACCCCGGCCCACATCGGCCATCCAGGCGCGAACACCACGTCTTCATGCGTTGTTTGAGTGGTGATGATGAACACGTAGCCGCCAACGGCGACAAGGCCCGCCAAGCCGAGGTCCCACATCCCCGCCCAACCAGCTTCGAGATTCAGGATCATCGCCAGGATCGCATAGATGCCTGCGAGCGTGATCACGCCAACCAGGAAGAGGATGACACCGGGCATCAGGCTTCACGCCTTCCCTGGGCGGCAAACAATCCTTGGGGGCGGAGCAACAAGCCAAGAATCAGCACACCAAATGCCACCACTGTCCGATAAGAGGTAGGGATCACTAGCGCACTCAGATCCATCGCCAAGCCGAGCAACAGGCCTGCGGCCAAGACGCCATAGATCGAGCCCAGACCGCCCAGGACCGCCGCAGCCAAAATGATCAGGATCTGGGACCATCCCAGTTCCGAATGCACATTTCCGATTAGGCCCACCATTACCCCGGCGAGACCTGCCAGTGCCGAGGCGACGAACCAGACGGCATACGAGACCCGGTTGACGGGAATGCCTCGCAACCTGGCCAACTCCGGGTTCGAGGCTGTCGCTCGAATCCAGGTGCCCAGTCGTGTCTGGGTCAGAAACAAGGCCAGCAAACCGACCACGGACGCGGACACGACAACGATCAGGATCTCACCCATAGTGACGTTGACCGGCCCAAGATCGAAGCGTCGGCCGAAACCGGTCGGGAAGAACGTGACGTTTGCCCCGAATATCACCCGGATCAGACCAAACAGCAGGTAGGCCAAGCCGATCGAGGTGAATAGTTGCGCCAGAGGGCCAGACGGCGCCACCGGACGAAATACAACGATGGCCAAGACAACGCCGATCAAGCCAACGAGGATCATCGCGGCAAGGCCAGCGAGAAAGACATTCATCTCCAGCGTGGCTACGAAGAAGTAGCCGATGAAGGCTCCGAGCGTCAGCAGCTGTCCGTGGGCGATGTTGATGAAGCCTTCGGTTTGCCGAATCATCGAGAAGCCCACAGTGGCGATTGCGAGGATGCTCCCCGTGACGAGACCGAAGATGATGTTTTGCATGTCGGCGGGCGTCATCGTGGATCGGCACCGGAGTGCCGATCCACGATCACAAGTCCG
>JAICND010000487.1 GCA_025929005.1 Acidimicrobiia bacterium | reverse complement strand
GCTAGTTGCAGGGGAACAGGATCCGGCCCTTTGACATAGTGACGAACGGGCCTAATTCAATGCCGAAATCGTCGCCAGCGTTCCTGTTAGCCCGAAGGCACTGGAGGAAATGGCCAAGAGCCTCGGCAGCTACCCTCCAATCGTATGTTTACTTACCATTGTCTGTAAACAGCTTATTGACTGTTAGAATGGCCCGATGTCCAAGATCGATGCTGCCCCCACTTTGGCGGCCGGGGTAGTCCGTTCCGCCCGCCAGAAGGCAGGTCTAACCCAGAAGGAGTTGGCTGAGGCGGCCGGGATCAGCCAGCAAGTGGTCTCCGCATACGAAACCGGTCGTCGAGAGCCAACCCTGCCTACCTTGCTTCGCCTGGTCCGGGCGGCGGGTCTCGACCTCAGGCTTCGGCTCGAGCCACTCGATCCTCATGACGCCGGCGTGGCGCAATACCTCGAGTCGCTCCCGCCCGACCTCCGAGCCGATCTTGAGGAGGCAACCAGGCATCGAGTCCGTGAAGCCCGGTTGCGAGCAATCAGAGGACGTTGATTGCCGACGCCCGATGTCGACGCCGAGAAGATGCTCGAAGCCCTGCTGCGACACGACGTCACATTCGTGGTCATCGGTGGTTTCGCCGTCGAGCTGCACGATGCACCCGTGGCACCCACTCGCGATGTCGACGTCACTCCTTCCGCCGACAGGCCCAACCTTGTCAAATTGACCAGGGCTCTCAACGAACTCGAGGCGAGATTGCGGGTGCTGGGTGGGCCGGCAGCCGGTGTCGCCGTCCCCGGCGGATTGACACCAGAGTTCCTGCAGTCGATGGTCTCAGTGGCGCTGGTGACCGCGGCTGGGCCACTCGACATCTCCCTTCAGCCCGACGGGACCACGGGATATGACGATCTCGCCAGAGGCCTTGTGCACATTGAGTTCCACAATCTCCAACTTCCCGTGGCGAGCCTCGACGACATCATCCGGTCGAAGGAGGCGGCGGGTCGTGAAAAGGATCTGTTGGTCCTGCCCGCCTTGCGCGAACACCGGCGCCGGCAGCGATAGAAGCCTCACCCCACATCACCGCCTTTGACCCACCGGCCTGGAGGCTCCGAGTCGGGGAGTCCCGAATCGTCTATGAGATCCACGACCTTGAACTGGTGGTGATAGTGGTAAACGTGGCGCCTCGAGGTGAGGTCTATCGGTAAAGGAAGCAGCCGGCTGAGTGTTCAGTGCAACACCCTTGTTGGTTAGGCATCCGGGGGATACGTTCAAGCCGTGCGTCCTGCCGTCACGATGCCCGGGTATCACCAGGGTCGAGAGCCAGCCAACAAGGGCAAGAAGTATCCGGCCGAAATCCTCACCCCCGAGGAGGTCTCCGCACTGTTCGGCCAGCTGTCTGCCAGCTCCTCGATTGGGCTCCGCAACCGGGCTCTGGTCACCGTCCTCTACCGCGCTGGGCTACGCCATTCGGAAGCGTTGGCGCTCTTCGAGAAGGACGTCGATCTCACAGCAGGCACTGTTGCCGTTCTGCACGGCAAAGGTGACCGGAGCCGCATCGTCGGGATCGATCCCGGCGCCTGCCACGTCATCGACGCGTGGATCGAGCGACGCAAGAAGCTCGGGTTCGGTGCCACGGCAACGCTTTTCTGCACGATGCGCGGAACCCCGATGAAGGACTCCTATCTCAAGGCTCTGCTTCCCAAGCTCGCTCGACAGGCCGGGATCGGGAAACGGGTCCATCCCCATGGTCTCCGCCACACCCACGCCTACGAGTTGATGATGGAGGGGGTGGAGATGCCAATCATCCAGCGCCAGCTCGGACATGTGT
>JAICND010000293.1 GCA_025929005.1 Acidimicrobiia bacterium | reverse complement strand
TTGGGGGAGAGGGCCTATCCAATGGTCCTTCCGAGCGCACGCGACCCCCGTCTCCATCTGGCGGCCGTGATCATCTCGATCCACATCCTCGGGCAAACCGTGCTCGGGTTCCGGGTGACAGTTCCCCAGATCCTCGCCGCCATCATCACCTGTTTCGTAATGGAGGTAGCGATCACATTCCGACGCACGCGCGAGCTCGTGTGGCCGGCCAGCGCCATGTTGACCGGGAGCGGGGTTGGTCTCATCTTCCGGATGGTGGGCACCGAAGCCGGCGATCCCTGGGGCTGGGACGGATGGCATTTGTTCGCCCTCGTGGCCGGTTTCTCACTGCTCACCAAGTACCTGATTCGCCAGGGCGGCACGCACGTGTTCAACCCCTCCAACGTTGGATTGGTGGTGGCGTTCCTGGTCTTGGGGAGCTCCCGGGTCGAACCGCTCGACTTTTGGTGGGCGCCATTCGACGGGTGGATGACTCTCGCCTATTTGATCATCCTCGGTGGCGGTCTGCTGATAACAAAGCGCCTCAAGCTGCTCGAAATGGCGGCGACCTTTTGGGTGGCATTGGCCGCCGGCCTGGGTTTGGTGGCAGCATCGGGGCATTGCATGACCGCCGCCTGGTTACTGTCCCCGGTGTGCGGAGGGCCGTTCTGGTGGGTAGTCGTGAGCTCGCCGGAGATTCTGATCTTCCTTTTCTTCATGATCACCGATCCGAAGACCATCCCGGCTGGCCGGGTGGCCCGGGTCCTGTTTGCAGTGGGCCTGGCCCTCGTCAGCACCCTGCTGATCGCGCCGCAGTCGACCGAGTTCGGAGCCAAGGTCGGCTTGTTGGCGAGCCTCGTACTACTGAGTCCGATCCGCACACTCTTTGATCGTTACTCCGTCGCCGCGCGCCTGAGGACGGCATCGAAGCCGTGGCGCATCTACCTGAGGGGTGTGGCGGTAGGTGTCGGAGTCGCCGTCGTTGCCATCGGGATCGTTGCCGCCGGTGGCCCTGCCCGGGTGCTGGCCGGAGCGGAGCCGCCCCCACAACCCACCGAGATTTCGGTGGAGATCGATCCGACCACGCTTCCCATCGTGAGCGTCGCCGATGAAGTGGCTGGCTTGAACAGCGACGTGGCAAGCGACCCGCAGCAACTAGCAGTAGCCCTGGCTGAGAACCTTGCTATCGAGGCGGAGGCGATCCGACGAGCCGAGTCGAGCTACCTGAGGGGGGCCGCCGACGGGGAGAGGCTGATTGACGAGGAGCGCAGGATCGAGATGGCGGCCACGGCGGGCCAGCTTCCGGTGCCCCGCTACCTTTTCGAAACCTTGCACCTGCACGTAGTCCATACCGCAGGACCCCAGGGCGGGGCCAGCCTGGCCCTCGACGCCCGGGGAACCGTCGAAACCATCACCTATGACAGCCAGGGGGCGGAGCTTGGGCGCGAGACAGCCGACTTTGCCACGACGTTCGTGCTGCGTCAGGCCGCCACCGGTCGCTGGCTCATCACTGCCGAACTGCCGCTCTCCTGAGGAGACGAACACGTCATGGACAACAATCCGGTGATCGAGATGCTGGGCCGGCCGTTGCGGCTGGCCCTGATTGGAGGTGGCCCGGGCAGCTTTATCGGAGGCGTCCATCGGGCCGCGGCCCGACTCGACGGCCGCTATGAGCTCGTGGCCAGCGCTACCTCGTCTGATCCAGAACGGTCGCGGGAGGCGGGGGCGGCCTTAGGCCTGTCTCCCGATCGGGTGTACGGGGATGCCCTAGCTTTGTTGGACTCGGAGGCCGCTCGCGACGACGGAGCCGAGGTGGTCGCCATCATGACCCCGAACGACTCCCACTATCCGTATGCCGCCGGGGCCCTCGAAAGGGGCTTCGACGTGGTTTGCGACAAGCCGATCACCAATACCCTGCCTGAGGCACTTGACCTCGTGGCCAGGGTTGAGCGGAGCGGGCTGATTTTCTGTCTCACCCACAACTACACGGGTTATCCCATGGTCCGCCAGGCACGGTCGATGGTGGAGCAAGGTTTGGCAGGGACGATCCGATTGGTGCAGGTGGAGTACGTGCAGGGCGGCAAGGCCCGTGAAGATGATCCCGATCCTTCCCGGGAGCTGCCCTGGCGATACGACCCCGTTAAGGGAGGACCCTCGCTCGTGATGGGTGACATCGGCACCCACGCCCACAACCTCGTCAGGTTCATAGGGGGTGTCGAAGTCTCGGAGGTGGCGGCCGAGATTGGAGCAGTGGTGCCGGGGAGGCTGGTCGACGACTACGGCGCTGCCATGCTCCGTTTCGAGAACGGCGCCCGGGGCACTTTCTGGGTCACCCAGGCTGCCGCCGGAGTAGAGAACTGCCTTCGGGTCAGAGTTTCGGGGACGAAGGCGAGCCTGGAGTGGAACCAGGAACAACCCACCCGTCTTCACTTCAAGCCTCTCAACGGTCCGGCGGAACTGAGAACCCCCAACGGGCCGGGAACATCGCCTTTGGCCGCGAGGTCCAGTCGAATCGTCAAGGGGCATCCCGGTGGGTTTCTGGAGGCGTTCGCCAACCTCTACTCGGATGCCGCAGAGGCCATCGCGGCCAGGCGGGCAGGGGCCGAACCCAATCCGTTGGCACTCCACTTCCCCAACGCTATGGACGGGGCCATGAGCCTCTCGTTTGTCGACGCGGCGATGGCCTCGAAGGCGGCGAACGGGGCATGGACCAGGGTGGCGAAGCTGCCGATCGGCTAAGTATCAGCCCACCACGGCCATGACCCGCTCTGGCCGCAACAAATACGGAGGCAGGTAGGCCGGGATGTTGGAGAAGGGGAGCACGTCGTCATGGAGGGCGATCCCGAGAGACTCTTTCATGAACCGTCGACGCGATTGGATGCGATGCCAGGCATCCGGGTACCGAGTTGCTAGGTCCTGGCGGAGGTTCTGGTCGGCGAAGGCGATGCCATCCTCGATGTTGGTAGTGAAGTAGTCGGTCCCGGTTGCGGGGATGATGTCGACCTGCATCGCCATGCCCGATCGAAGCTCGATCTCCGATCCAGGTGTCACCGGGGAATTGACCCATTCGTCGAGGTGGATCTGATGGCCCGGGTTGAGGAAGATCCCGAAGAAGGGGTCACCGAGCCTGCGATCGACGATCTCCTGGAGCACAGCACCGGTCTGAC
>JAICND010000005.1 GCA_025929005.1 Acidimicrobiia bacterium | reverse complement strand
TGTCCACCGGTACCGATCGTGCATGGGCCGCTGCGGACGTAGAAGGGCTGCTGACCCGGATCCTTGGGCGGCGGGCAACTGTTCGTGTGCGCCGGGTAGCAGACGCCACGGGCGTAGTCGGTGAAGTTCCCGCTCATGCTGAAGGCGTTCCCGTCGACGGTGAAGTCCCAGCTGTAGCGGGCCCCCTCGGGGATGCCCCCACTGGGCGGCAGGCTCTTCACCTTGATGTGGAAGTTCAGGGTGTCCATGTCGGCCATCTCGATCGAGGCTTCAACGAGCTCCTGACCGAGTACGTCACCCGCAGGGGCGATCGTCGCATCGACGTTCTTGCCCCAGTCGGCCGCGTCGTCGGTCCCGACCACTTGCGGGCCTGATTTCGGCTTCCCCTTGGGGGCAGCGGAGACCGATGGCGCGATCAAGGCTGCGGACAGTGCCAGTACCGATAGAGACAGGATCAGCTTCTTCATGACGGACCTTTCAGATCGATGTTCCTACTTACGCTTTTGGAACCACGAACGTGCCGGTGGCGAGCATCGCGTCGTGCGGGAGGTTCGCGCTCGAGATGACCGCTGCGGGCGACGCGTAGATGGTGGTCGAGAACGCTGCGTTGGATCCTGGACCGATCTTCGAGCCTGGCTTCGCTCCGATCGCGTCGAGCGGGACCGGGATGGTCACCGTGCCGGCGGCCGAGTCGAATACCGCTTTGACGGTCGTCACCAGAGTGCAGTTCTCCAGGCTCTCTGCACCGACGGTGCACGCGCCCTGCCTGATGAAGAAGGGCTGCTGACCGGGGTCGCGAGGAGGCGGGCACGTGCCTGCGTGTAGTGGATAGCAAACGCCGCGCAGGTAATCGGTGAACCCACCGCTCATCGCGAAGGCGTCACCATCCACGGTGAAGTCCCAGCCGAAGCGGCTGAACTCGGGGATGCCGCCGGTCGGCGGAAGAGCCGCTACCTTGATCACGAAGTTGACCGTTTTGGCGTCCGCCATCGTGATGGACGCTTCGAGGAGATCCTGACCTAGCACGTCACCTGCGGGCGCGATCGTGGGGTCCACGTTCGAGCCCCAGTCGCCTGCGGAGTCGGTTCCAACGACGACAGGCCCCGCCGGCTTCTTCTTCTTGCCCTTGGCTACGGCGAGCGAAGAGGGCGCGACGAAGGCCGCAACGAGTGCGAGTACCAGGAGCGACAAGGTGAACTTCTTCATGGCGAACCTCTCTGACGGTATGGATGCGTTGCCATACCGATTCGCCGCACAGGTGTTGCTTCCTGCAGCCAGGTGGCGACCCTCGACCAGCATCACCCGGACCACGACACCGCTTCGTGCCCTCGGCCAGATTCGAACTGGCGACACCAGGTTTAGGAATGCCATTTCCGCTATTTCGCTGACCTGCACAATTTCGTAAATCGCCCTGTGCGACCAGCACTTTTATTGATTGTTGTTCATGGTCATTGATGGTCGTTTTCGGTTGTCTCGCGGACTTTTTGCGGACTTTTTTCTGCTTGCGGCGGATGCAGGTCCGCGGCATTCGAAGATCTCGGGCGCCATCGAACACGAAGATCATCGCTGCGAGCGCTCGAGCCACGCGATCACGTCGCTAAACCGATAGCGGAGGTGCTTGCCGACGCGGAAGGCTTTGGGACCGGTGCCCTTGTAGCGCCAGCAGTAAAGCGTGTTGACCGGGACAACGAGGATGCGAGCAACTTCTTCGGCGGATAGCAACCGTGACGAGATGTCGAGCGATGGCGTGAGCACGTTGTGCGTGCGGTCCGAGTCGAGGTTCTTCTTCGTCCTAGCCATCGCCGTCTCCTTCCAGTCGCCGTTGAGCGGCCGGAAGCAGGGCCTTAGGGGCCGAGTGACAAGGGTGACCTCTGGGGGCATCTCGCAGAGACGCGAGTACCGGACCGCAGGGAGGAACGGAGCGCCCTTGCGCTCGGCACCGGCCCTGCTAGAGAGCCAGCGATCGGCGACAGGAGGCAGCGATCGGCGACAGGAGGCAGCGATGGGTGAAGAAAGACCTCGTGGGCCGGGAACCCTCTGCCGGGGACTTGGCTTCCTCTGCGGTAGCGAACTGGAGGTCCGGTCCCACGTAGGTGACCTGGATCTCGACGGTCTGCGAACCGAAAAAGGCCCATGCCTATTGGTTTCGTTGTGAATCAGGGCGGGAAGGGGTCAACAGACGAAAGGGGGCGAACCAGTATGTCTGCCAATACTTTCCGTACTGTTCTAGTGGCCGCAATCCTGGGTGTGCTCGCCGGAGCGCTACTCCCGAATGCATTGGCAAGTCATCGTGCGGAGTGTCTCCAACATGTGGGCGGCTCTGGCCCAGATACCTTTTACGGATCCGACACTCAATGCGATGAGTTCTGGACGTGGGCAGGGGGTGACACAGTCTGGGCCTACGGGCCGTCCACTTATCAGGACGAGGGCCATCTTGACGTGCATGCGGATACGGCGCATGCCGGGCGGGGCCCTGACAGCTTCTGGTTGGGGGACAACGGCCCGGGGACCACTGATATCGGCCGAGGTGGAGATGGCAACGATTACTTCTATGACAACGCGGGTCCCGATAAGGACGATGTCTGCACAGGTCAGCACTTGGATGAGATCCGGGTGAACGACGACGACTTCAACGATCGAGCCTACGGCGAACAGCATGAGTACGGGCATCCAGACGTTCTCTACTACGACAACAACGGATCAGGGTCATATGACGATGCTCAGCAAGACTTGTTGTGTTGAGATAAGGAGGGAGACATGATTCGTTACCTCAGTTCCGCCCTCGTGGCAATCGTTGTATTCGGGATTGCAATGGCATCGACCACTGTCCTTGCCGCGCAAGTGCGCCAGGAGCAGCAACTGGGCGGGTACCGCTTCCGAAACGTTCGGATCTCGCCGAATGAAGGCTCGCCTGACCGACCCGGCCAGCCCATCGACGTCACCGTGGCATACGAGATTGCATGGGAAGGCGACGAATTTCCTGGGCTTCAGAACTGCACAGCAATCGCTCTTGATTCCGACGGGGGAACCATTGCTGAGAAAGCCTTTGATCTCTACTCTTTGACCAGGGATTTCGTACCCATCCACACTGAGCTGGCACTCCCCTTCCCCAGTGAGAAGCCGTCGGACGTACGGGTTGATTGTGTCTCTGGTGCTTCGGACATGGGCGGTCGATGGGAGTTCCAGAACATCAATGTCAGACGCGACCCGACTGGGGCCTTCGGAGAAGCCACGTTCCACTTCGTTGCTGATCTTGTCTGGACCGGTACAGGTGCACCAATGCCACAAGAGTGCCTTGCCCGTGTAATGGCCGGCGGCGCCACCTTGTTTGAGCAGCCGTTTGGGATGTTCAGCGCAGAAGGCCAGCGCCCTGGTGTTGCATTCGATCTATCCGGTCCTTCAGGAGATTCCCAACCCGAATCAGCGACAATCGAATGCAGTGATGTTCAGTAAGTGGACGGCAGTCACTGGACTGGCCACGGCATTTCTGGTAGTGGTTCCCTCATTGGCGAGCTGCACCTCCCAAGAGCAAGAGCAAACCCAAGTCGTCCACTATGAGCTTGGCTCTGACGAAGGGATGCTAAGCGTCGTACCTTCTACTGGTCGAACATGCCTCGAAGGCGTCGACCCCATGGCGAAAGCTGTCGATCTTCATCTAAGCAGAAAGGGTTTGACGGATCCTGTTCTCGTTTCCTTCTTCGAGCCACCCGAAGCGAACCCCGGACGCATATGCGAGACCACCCTCTCGGTTGAAGATGCAGTCAGAGTAACCACCACGCCTTCGGACTTCTACATCGACCTTCACTTCTCGGAGCATGGCCGGCCTCGTCGACTTGCTTTGACAATTGATTCCTAAGCCCTGCATCGAAGGTCATATGGCGTTGAATATCCGGGAAAAATCCCGATAATCGGCTGCGGTAGACGACGGAGACCATGTCGGTAGCGTGACCTTGACGGCAATACCCCAGACTCGCGCGAAGAGCCCGGCCGAAGCCGGGCTCTCGCGGACCGCGTTGAGGAGGGTCACGCGGTCTGCTCAGCGGGCGCCGGGGAGTCGGCCGCTGAGGGCTTGGTGATCTCTCCGCAGTTGCGAATTGAAGGTCGGGCCCGACGTGGTGGACCTGGATCTCCACGCTCTGGCGCTTGTTGCCGGCGTCGTCCTGCCAGCTGCGCTGGACGAGCTTGCCGGCCACGAAGACCCGCATGCCCACCACATCCGTCTTCGGTCGTTCTCCTCGTTGACTCGCTGCGCTCGGCGGCTCGCTGGGCACTCGCCGCACTCGGAGCTGCGACCTCGACGGCAGAACCCAAACGCGCGCTGAGAGCCCAGCCGAAGCCGGGCTCTCGCGGACCGCGTGGGGAGGGCTACGCGGTCTGCTCGACGGGCGCCAGGGAGTCGCCCGACGAGGGCTTGGTGATCTCAGCCGTTGCAAACTGAAGGTCGGGGCCCACGTGCTGGACTTGGATTTCGATGCTCCTCCGCTTCTGACCTTCGACCTCGAAGGTCCGCTGGGTGAGCTTCCCGATCACCATCACGCGGTCCCCCTTGTGGACGGTGTGGCTCACGTTCTCGGCGACCGATCGCCATGCCGTGCAGCGGAGGACCCATCATTGACGTCCTGCCACTCGCCGTTGGTCTTGCTGCGGTGGGAGACCGCGACGGTGAAGCTTGCGAGGCCGCGCCACCAGCGCTGCCCAGGCAAGGCGCGTGCCCGAAATAGGTAACTAGTCAGATTCGATCCCGAAATCCGGTTCTAAGGGGCTATGGCGGTCTGTCCCATTGCTCCCTATCTTGCCGAAGTACCTATTCGAAGCCGGGCGGACACCCGCACTAATACCAAGGAGCTATGAATTGAATTCCGTAGTTTCGCGACTATGCGTCGCAGCATTTGCTATGTCAGTACTCATCTCGCCTCTTGCTGCTCAAGCTCAAGAACCTTCAGCCGACGGGCCTGCCCCTGCAGAGGAACCACAACGCATAACCGACGAGACCCTGCGCGAGTACGAAGCTACTTCCATGTCGGAGCTGGAGGGCATCACGGTTGACGATGCGTTCGACGCAATCAAGAGGCAGCCTCGGGTGGAAGAGTTGCAAGCGGCACTAAGCGAAAGAGGGCCCGCAGAGTTCGGTGGCTTGTACATCGAGTATCGGCCCAACTATTCCCTCCATGTGCTGGCCGAACCTAATGGAGGGCCTTCTGTTCGCGAGGCAATCACCTCCCTGGGCTTCGATGATCTAAAGCCATTCGTGTTAGTGCGAGAAACGCTCTTAACAGAGAAGGCACTGCACACCGCGCAAGAAGCTCTAGGCCGAATTCGCGGCGTTCCCTTCACCTGGAGCGACATTGATCTCATGAGTGGACGCGTGCTAGTCGCCGTCGCTGGAAGGTCTGACGTTGAGGGGGCGCGGGAAGCGATCAGGCGAGCAGACCTCGGGCGTGTCCCGGCCGACAGGGTCCACGTCGCTGCAAGTACGATCGAAGAACAGGATGCGTACGGAGGCCTAGGGATGGATTCCACCGGGGAGGGCTGCACGTCAGGGTTCACTGTCCTGCACATTGCGAGCGGGGACGAGGGTATCGCCAACGCGGCCCATTGTCCCAACTTCGAAGTAGTCGCCCACCACAGCGGCGTCATGCTCGACCTTGTCAACGAGAAGCAGCAGGACAGTGCCGACGCCCAGTGGTACAGGACTCCGGGTTTGGACGACCTAAAGAAATTCCGGACCGATTTTTCGGGCACTACCCGATGGGTCTACGGCCGGGTCAACCGTACCGCCATGGCCATAAATGGTGTGGTCTGCAAATTCGGAAAGATCACTGGATATGGATGTGGCACCATCGGCGGTAAGTCCTTCGACCCGGACACCCTCACAGGAACTAACAAGTACAACGCCACATGGATTCGGATGAACAGCGACATGACCAGCCAGGGCGATAGTGGTGGGCCGTGGTTCCAGAGCAACGATGCCTATGGGATTCACACGGGCAAAACGACATGTGGCCGCGAGTCGGAGAACACGGAGTGTTACTCCTATTGGATGGCGCAGGATTACCTTGAGTCATCGCTGGGGGTACAGGTTCGAATCGCCACCCCCTGATTGCCCATCTGAAAAGGGAACGGAAATGAACAAGTGGCGTGGACTCCTGGTCGCCTCCGTGTTGCTTGTGATGATGGCATGTGGGGACGACCCGGGTGGTTTGTCGGCCAGCCGTCCCTCCCCCACGACGAGCGAAGCGGCCATAACACCCGCCGAAAAGCCAGCCGATTACAAAGGCCTCTGGCGCTTGATAGAAGGGACCGGCCCTGAGGGTGACGTTCCAATCGTGAAGGGTTGGGAGATTACGGGCCACATCAACGACAAGGCCATCTACGGCGACACCGGGTGCAATTACTACGCTTCGCCGGTCACGATTGAGGGCGGCCATCTGTCCTTTACGGGCGGCGGTTATCGCAATGAGATGGGATGCAGCGGCCCAGCGCCGGAGGATTCATATCTCGCAGCACTGTATGCGTCTACGGCGATTGGTCGAAACGGTGATCTGTTGGTCCTGTCTGGGCCGGAGTCACGCCTGGTGTTCAAGCGGACCTCACCGCCGCCCATTCGCGCAATCATCGATCGTCGATGGCAACTTGAGAAAGTCGTGGCGACCCACCCACAGCCACACAAGCTCAGTCTCCGAGGTGAGCTATCGCTCCACAAAGGTGGGACGTTCGAGGGTTTCGCTGGCTGCAAACAATTTAGCGGCAATTGGATCGTGGAAGGCGACCGGATCTTGAATACCCAGACAAGCTACCGAGGTCGATGTAGCCAGCGTGAGCTTAAGCTCGTCGCAGCGGTGATTGACGCACTCGGCGACGGTTTCACCGCCCAAGTCAATGCCGATAGGTTGACGATCTTTGCGGCCCGCAGCCGAGACCGGCTCCTTTACCGGGCCTTCTTATGAGGCGTGAGCGGAGCCCGGCTTCGCCGGGCTCCAGACGTGCCGGGTGAGGAGGGCTACCCGGCGGCCGCCGCAGGGGCCGGGGAACCTTCTGCGGTGGACTTGGCTACCTCTGCCGTAGCGAACTGCAGGTCCGGTCCGACGTGCTGGACCTGGATCTCCACGACGGTGCGCTTCTGACCGTCGGTCTCGAAGGTCCGCTGGGTGAGCTTCCCGATCACCATCACGCGGTCACCCTTGTGAAGGGTGACCGCTGCGTTCTCGGCGACCGATCGCCATGCCCTGCAGCGGAAGAACCCGTCGTTGACGTCCTGCCACTCGCCGTTGTGCTTGCTGCGGTGACTGACCGCGACGGTGAAGCTTGCGAGGGCCGCGCCACTCTGCGTGTAGCGAAGCTCGGGATCGTCGGTGATGTTTCCAACTAGAGCTACCTGGTAGATGTCGCCGCATCAAGCCCTCGCTCCGACCTGACCACTGGTTACTTGGGAGGCACCCTCCCCAGGGCGTAGACATAGATGGCACATTCACCAACGGGGCTTGAGTCGTAGAAGTCGTAGGTCAAGAACCAGTCTTCAGCTAGAACAGCGACTCTAGCTCCGCGTAGATACCCCACTCGTTGCTCGAACCAGATGACGCCTCTCGGATCGTGTGGGTGCTCCATGATTCGAAAGAGGGATTCCAAGATCTTCTCTCGAGGAGGATCGATGGCTTCATCAAGACTCTGAGCCACACGGTCAAAGTTGTAGAAGGACCATCGGCCCGCACAGTCGGGGTCAGCCATGTTCTATCCCTAGGAAATCAGTCGATCTCTGACTTCCTCTTTCCCAACTGAGTCCCCCCAATCCAGACTCCGTTGACGAGACAAGGAATCCTTGGCTTGTCGCTGGTAATCGGAATCGACATGCAGGCGCAAGGAGACAATCCAGCCTGAGTACCAGTCCACGAACTCCTGGTGGACGGCGTCGGCTGCTCGATCGGGTCGGTCATTGAAGCGCTTCAATCCGTCGAGGAACTCAGAGAGCTCCGCTGCATCGCAGTGTCGAACCATCCACTCCAAGACCTCTTGATCATTCTCAAGCCGGGGAGGTGCTTGCGCCATTTCTCGCCTTTCGGTCGATCAAGACCTCGAAGACAGTATTCCTTAATCGGCTGCTTCACCCTGTCTATTGACCCCGCAGTCCTAGGTAAGAAGGAAACGCCTCTTCGGTGGACGTTGCACAGACTTGCATTACATGCTAGTAATTCCAGGTATGTAACTTTTGCGGCGTTTGGGGCGATGCGGTGCTCAACATCGGCAAGCTGGCTAGAGGGCAACAGGGCTACTACCTGAACTCGGTCGCACGCGGGGTCGAGGACTACTACCTCGGTGCCGGCGAGGCCCCCGGCTACTGGCTGGGCGGTGGCGCCACCGACCTCGGGCTCGAAGGTCACGTCCGGGAATGGGAACTCACGCCGGTCCTCGAAGGCCGGGATCCGGCGACAGGCGAGGCCGTGAGTCATCGTCACCACAAGGCTCGGATGCCGGGCTTCGACCTCACCTTCCGGGCTCCAAAGTCGGTCTCGCTGGTCCACGCCCTGGGCCCGAAGGAAGCCTCGAACGAGATCATCAACGCCCACGACTCAGCGGTTCTGCTCGCCCTGGACTACCTCGAACGCCACACCGCCGTGGGTCGTCGAGGAACGGATGGGGTCATCCCGATCGACTCCAGCGGTTTCGTCGCGGCAGCCTTCCGCCACCGCACGTCCCGAGCCGGCGATCCGCTGCTTCACACCCACGTCCTGGTCGCCAACCTGATCCATGGCGACGACGGCAAGTGGAGCGCACTCGACGGTCGCCTCCTCTATAGCCACGCCAAGACCGCTGGCTACCTCTACCAAGCGCAGCTCCGCAAGGAGATTTCCCGGCGCCTCGGCGTCGAATGGACGCAGGTCCGCAACGGCACGGCCGAGATCGATGGCATCCCACGCGCCGCTATCGATGAATTCTCCCGGAGGCGCGCCGAGATCGAGATCCGAATGGAGCAACGTGGCGAGCAGAGTGCTCGAGCCGCGCAGGTGGCGACGCTGGATACCCGCCGCGCCAAGGACCACGGTGTGCGGCCGGAGGGCCTGCAGCCGGAGTGGGAACGAAGGGCCGAAGGCGTCGGACTCACGCACAGGGATCTGAAGCAAGCACTGGGACGTTCTCGGACGAATTATCGGCCGCTTCCATCCGGCCTTACCGACGAGTTGTTCGGTCCCGACGGGCTGACCCGCGATGCCAGCAGTTTCACGGTCAGAGAGGTGATCCAGGCCCTGTGCGAACGACGTGGTCCCGGCGTCTCGGCAGCACAGATCGAGAAGGAGGCCGACCAGCTTCTCGAATCCGATCTGGTGGTGCGACTGTCTGCCGCGAAGTCTGACTTCTTGCTTACGTCCACCTCGCTGAGGCTCGGCAACGGCCAGGTCGTCCCCTCCGTCAACGACGCCACCCGTTATTCCACAAGGGAGATGCTTCGGGTCGAAGAGCGCCTCATCCGTCGTGCGGTCGACCGGCAGGACGATTCGGTGGCGGTCGCCGACAAAGGCGCTCTTAGTGATGTCTTGGCTCGTCGAGCCTCGCTGTCCACGGAGCAGCGAAGGATGGTGGGGGACCTGACCTGCAGCGGGCGGGGCATAGAGGTCGTCGTCGGTAAGGCCGGTACGGGCAAGACGCTCGCTCTCGACGCCGCCCGCGACGTATGGGAGTCGTCCGGGGTGAAGGTCATCGGCTGCGCCCTGTCGGCGCGTGCGGCGAAGGAACTGGAGGCGGGTTCCGGGATCGAGAGCTCCACTATCGCCGCGTTGATGAAGGACCTTGATGACTGGAACACGCCAGGGTTGGAGAGGGACTCGGTCGTTGTTGTGGACGAAGCAGGGATGGTCGGTACTCGTCAGCTCGATGCCCTGCTGAGCCATGCGGAGGAGGCCGGCGCCAAAGTCGTACTAGTGGGCGACGACAAGCAGCTCCCGGAGATCGCGGCCGGGGGAGCGTTCAGAGCTTTGAAAGAGGAACTTCCCGCGGTGGAGCTGTCCGAGGTGAGGCGTCAGAGCAACTCCTGGGAGCGCGATGCGCTCGAGCTTCTTCGAGAAGGGCGCTCGGCTGAGGCCGTTGAGGTGTATGGCGACCGAGACCGGCTCGTTGTCGGCAGGGATGCTGCGGAGACGCGGGCCGCTCTCGTCGCTGATTGGTGGCAGGCGTCGCAGGAGGGGCAGGCGGTGATGATCGCGGCGCGCAAGGCAGACGTGGTCGATCTCAATGACAAGGCTCGGACGATCCTCAAGGCTGAGGGCGTCCTTGGTGACAGGGACCTGACAATCCGTGGGAGGTCGTTCAGCATCGGCGACGAGGTGATGACTCTTCGCAATGACCGGGGGCTTGGGGTCATCAACGGCAGTAAAGGAGTAGTCGAGAGCATTGATTCGCACAGTCAGAAGCTGGGGGTGCGGCTCGACGACGAGCGATTGGTCACGCTGCCGATCGAATACCTCGAAGCCGGCCATGTCGCGCACGCCTATGCAATCACCGGCCACAAGGCACAGGGCATGACGACGGACCGAGCCTTCGTGCTGGGTGACGATTCCATGTACCGGGAGTGGGGCTACGTCGCGATGTCCCGGGGCCGTGAGGAGAATCGTCTGTACGTGGTGATGGGCGATGACGTCGGTCGAGACGACGTTGGTGGGGCGGTCGAACGACCGTATGAGGTGGATCAGTTGGTGCGGTCGCTCGAACGCAGCAGAGCGAAGTCTCTGGCCTTCGATGCCAACGATGACACCACCGCGCTCGACACGCCTTCACTCAAGGCGGAGCAGCAACGAATCTACGAACTACTCACTAAAGGTCCAAGGGATCGGAGCCGCGAGCTAACACAGCTCCGGGAAGAAGCTCAACGGAACAAAGATTCCATCGAGAGAGAGAGGCGGGTCGCTGCCGATGCGGAAAAGCAGTTGGCCTCGATGGGGGCTATCGCCAAGACTCGACGCAAGTCGGATGTCGAGCGCCTCCGGAGCCGCCTCAATGATGCCGGCAGCGTGGAAGAGCGGTTGTCAAAGAAGCTGCGTGAGATAGCCGACAAGGAGAAGCAGCTGATCGAGGCGCAGAAGGAACGGGAGCGCTGGGTCAACGAGCAGCTTCCTCTGGTCGAGCGGGCCGAGATCATCGAAAGCGAGCTTGCGCACAGAAACCGCGCGTTGCTTCGCGAACGGGAGAACGACTTGCCCAAGTATCTGGAGAGCGCCGTCGGGCGGGTGCCGGAGCGGCCTTCCGAGAAGACCGAATGGCGTCAGACCGTTCTGGCCATCGAGGACTACCGGGAAAGCTATGGAATCGAGGATCCCGACCGTGCACTGGGTGGGAGACCGCGTAGCGGGGAGCAGCAACGCGAGAAAGACCAGATCGAACGAAGTATTAGCGATAGGGATTGGCGCAGATCAAATCTGTCCAGAGATCAGGGGAATGGGCGCGAGATCACCCTCGAACTTGGCTAGCTCCCAATTTGGTGTCATCCCCGGCCCTTGGTAGTCGGTACGGGCTACGCGCTAAATGACTCGTCCGCACTATGTCGAAACAATCGCGGTGTGCCGATGACCCCTCCGTCTAGGTGGTTTCTCACAGGAGGTGGGGTTGAAGCGCACTCGAAGAGCATTGGATAAGTGGACTTGCTGCAGCGTTGTCGTTAGCGAGCTCGGTCGTGTCACCAACCCAGGCTAGTGCCGAGGAACCGGAGATTGACGCGTACGCGATTGTTGACGGAGACAAGTTTTCTGTTGACGTCGGTGATGTCATCTACCAGGCAACGCCTCATGGTGACGTCTGCGACATCCCAGGATCTATTACCGTTGGTGCTGACGCTCAGGGAGTCGATTCGGCCTACGTCGTTGGCTGGACACTGGATCAGCAATGCCAGGTCATCGTCGACCGGATTGGCACTGCCAACGCCGCAGAGGCAGGGTCGAGAGCTGCGCGTCCAACCCAGGCTACCGTTCAGCCCGGTGTGTACATAGGTGAGGTTCCTGGAAACCTGAGCCTGAATCCGCCCCTGCGTACTGATTGCACGCCCTACCTCGGATGGGTCAAGGGGGTGGTTCTTGAACAATTCGGGGTGACGGCAACGGAGCGCTACACCGAGCTTCGTTGGCTCGAATGTGGAAGTCCCGGCAATCACTCCGTGCAACAACCTCATGCCTCGGACGGATATTGCTATCACTCAGGATTTCCGGGTTGGGCCCCGCCTGAGCGGTGTACCTCGAGTTTCTACGATCAAAGCCCTGGGCTCATCTGGAAGGAAGCTTTTGGTCGATTCGAGTGGTATTCGCCTGACTGCCCGTACGGAGTATGCGAGCCCACGGTCGAATACACGCAGTACGTGGCTTTCGACACCGGGCCGATCTTGCCACCGTCGTACTTTCAGAAGGATTGCACTCTAAGAAATGGATCTCTTCCGTACTTCTGGGATCTGCGCTGCTATGGAAAGCGCGAACTGCTTAGCACCCTGTAGCGAGTTGTAGACCGTGAAGGAGACGGCCCCGGGTGCGGGATGCACCCTGGGGCCGTCTCCGCGCTAGAACGACAGATCGTCTGGATGTGTTCTGGAGTAGAAAACCAAAGCAACGACAGTTCCAAGCACAGCAATCGCGACGAAGAACCAGAACACTCCATCCAAGGAGTGAGTGATACCTGCACAAGAACTTGTACCCGCGCACCTCTTGTCTGGGCCGACCACATCGTCAAGAAGTAGGAGCGCCCCTCCTGCGCCGAAACCCGGTGCGATAAACCATCTACCAGCCCAGCCCCGACGGCTCAGAGACATTCCAATCAACACGGCAGGGATGACCAGGATGATCCCTGTAAAGAATCCAACAATGCCGAGACCGATTAGCGTGCCCACTATCAGCCACCCAAACGCTCCAAGGGCACCTTTCCTGTGCTCAGATTCACTCACTTACACGCTCCATCCCTTGGGGGCCTCTCGTTCATATTTTCCACGAACTTTACGAATGAGCCTCCCTTGCTGGAAAACAGTGGTCGTGTCAGGTGCCGCTCCGGTCCGTCGCTGTCACATCTCAATGATTTCCTCGAGAGCGTCGGCGACTTGATCCTGCTGGTCGGGGAAGAGGTGCCCATAGCGGTCGAGTGTGACTGAGATACTGCTGTGACCTAGATGCTGCTGGATCGATTTCGGATGCGCTCCCTGGGCGATCAGCAACGATGCGCAGGTGTGACGAAGGTCATGGATGCGGACTGCCCGTGGGATACCTGCTTTGTCCAAAGCGGGCCACCAGACACGGCGACGGAAGTTTGGTATTCGCATGGGGTCGCCCTCGGGCGAGGTGAAGACAAGCGCGTCGCGATCCCTTTCCACGAAAATCTCGAGGTGAGCTATCAGGAGTTCGTTCAGCGAATTGGCTAGCGCAACCTGGCGAGCCTGGTGGGTCTTGGTAGGACCAAAGTGGAGCTGACCGTCAACATCAGATAGGGACTCGACCACTTCAACCCTTCGGCGAAGCACGTTTACGCGTTTGCGACGAAGCGCAGCCGCTTCTCCCCATCTCAAGCCACCGTAGGCAAGTAAGTAAACGAGTCCCCGGTACTGATCCGGTACGGCCACGCCGATCCTTCTGACTTCCTCAGCGGACAGGAAGAGCATCTCTCGAACGACCGATCGAGGCAGTTTCACCCCTAGACAAGGGGAGCGCCCGATGTAGGCCGATTCGACAGCCGCTTTGAAAAGCGCCTGCAGCAGGAAATATGTTGAGCGGACTCTCGACGAGCTCATCCCCCCATCGGAAAGCTCGCCGACGAACCTCCTCACGTCGACAGGACGTACCTTCGCCAGGGGGACATTCCCGAACACCGGCAGGATGTGATTCCTCAAGAGGCTTCGGTAACCAGAGACGGTCTGCGGCTTCAGAGCTGGAGCCGTTGAGTTGAGCCAGTCTTCGGCCCAATCAAGAAGCAAGGTCTTCCCTAGGTTGGGGTCGATGTAGCTACCCTCGTCCTTGCTTACTTCTACCTTGCGGGCGAAGCGGTCGGCTTCGTCTCTTGTGCGGAAAGTGCGGCTGCGCTCGACGCGGTCAGGATCGCGGTATCGAACCTGCCACGCATGACCGGGCTTACCCCCAGCCTGCTTACGAGGGACCTTTCGTACGTGAGCCATCGCGTTCCACCTGGTCGCAGCGGACTTTTTGCGGATGTTTCTAGGTCGGACGATAGCTCATGTGTGTGACAGAACCCAAAATATGGCCCTTGACCTGCGACGTTAGTTGGTGCCCCCGGCAGGATTCGAACCTGCGACACCAGGTTTAGGAAACCTGTGCTCTATCCCCTGAGCTACGAGGGCAGCTCCCGGCCAGTCTAGTTAAGGGCGCGCTCACTCCGTGATGGTGATGTCGCCCTTCATCCCGTAGTCGTAGTGGGTCGGCAGGTGACACCCGATCAGCAGAGTGCCCGGTTCCTCGAAGGTGTAGGTGGTCGAGCGAGTCTCCCCGATCGGGATCGAGATCTCGCCCGGCTTGGCTCCGTGATGAGGTTCGGTGCCTTCCTCGTGCGCCTGCTGCACCGCTTCATCTCCGATCAGGAACTCGTGGTCGATCGGGTCGGTGTTCTCGACGACGAACGTCACGGTCGTGTCGGCGGGGAACTCGAAGTGATCCGGGATGAAACGCGAATCACGGATCGTGACGTTCACCACTTGTTCGGCGTTTTCCGATGGCCTATCACCAGCACAGCCGGTAGTGGCGATCGCGACGATCGCCACGGCAGCGATGACCCAGCGAGTCATCTACGACGCGTCGAACGTTTCCGTATCGCTCTGAGGGCTCCGAAACCAAGAACCGGAGGCACGATCAAACCCAGAACAGACGGGCTCGGAGACGGCGCGGGCAGAGGGTTGTCGACCGGCTCCTCTTCCGGTTGCACGCCATAAGCCTCTTCCTCGTACGGACCGCCGCGAGCCTCGGTCCCGACCGACAGGTCGTAGACGAGCTTGCCGGCGTTGATGTCGACGCGGAGGTAGCTGAGCCACATCTTCGCGGGGATCCACTTCATCCCTCGGTCCGAGCGCAGATCGTCCAACAGAGTCTTCGATGCTTGCTGGTT
>JAICND010000399.1 GCA_025929005.1 Acidimicrobiia bacterium | reverse complement strand
TTCGTCATCGAGGTCTGGACGTGTCCGTAGTCGAGCCCGACGTCATTCCGCTGGCTCGGGTGATTGGTGAGACCCTGGGCCGCTTTGTCCGTGGCCTGCACGAAGAGCACGGCGTGGATTTTCACCTGGGTCGAACCATCACCGAGATCAGAACTCAGGAAGTGGTTCTCGACGACGGAACGGCCATCCCCGCCGATCTGGTCGTGATCGGGGTCGGGGTGACACCAAGGGTGAGTCTGGCTGCCGACGCCGGCCTCGATGTCGACGAAGGGATTGTGGTTGACGACCGGCTGCGGACGAGCGACCCCCGAATTTGGGCGGCCGGCGATGTCGCCCGCTACCCCGATCCCTGGGCAGGGCGGGTGCGGGTGGAACACTGGGTGCTGGCCGAGCGGCAAGGTCAAACCGCGGCCCGCAACATGCTCGGCCACGACATCGCGTTTGACTATCCGCCCTTCTTCTGGAGCCAGCACTACGACGTCCCCATCAACGTGACCGGCCATGCCGCCGGCTTTGAAGAAGAGGTCGTGGTGGGAAGCGCCGGCGATCGCGATGTCATTATTGGCTTCCGAAAGGCCGGAGCCATTCGAGCCGTCGCTTCGATCTACCGCGACCTCGATAGCCTGCGAGCAGAGCAGGCCCTGGCAACCGATGACCAGGCGGCGCTCGCGCAACTATTCGGCGATTGAAGATTGACGAACCCCGGGTTGTAGCTCCCACATCTGGGAACCTGAACCCGGGGTTCGCGTCATCCTGAAGCTCAACTTATCTCAATCACGAGCTTCCCGAGCGCACGGCCCTCGCCCAGATGGCGCAACGCGTCGGGCACACCCTCCAGCGGGTAGGTCCGTTCTACGGTGGTACGCAGGGCGCCCGCGACGACCATGTCGGCCAATCGGACCAGGTCGCCCTTGTTGGGCCGCATCATGAGCACCCCCATCGAACGACCCCCGGTCGACAGCAGCCTTCCGATGATCAGGGCCGATAGCAGCGAGGTTACCGAACCACCCACCACCGAGTAACGGCCGCCGGGAGCTAGCGCCCGTCGGATGGCGAACATCGACCGCTCACAGACAAGGTCGAGGATGAGGTCGTACGGGCCGGTCTTGGTGTAGTCCGTCTTGGTGTAGTCGACGACGTGATCGGCGCCGACCGACCTGACGAAATCTTGCTTGTGGCTGTTGTCGACCCCGGTCACCTCCGCCCCGGCGGCCTTCGCCATTTGCACGGCGAAGGCACCTGCTCCCCCACCAGCGCCGTTGATCAGGACCCGATCCCCCGCCTCGACCCTTCCCACTATCCCCTGGAGGGCGATCAGCCCAGCCTGGGGAAGAGTGGACGCATCCACAAAGGAGACACCTGCCGGTTTGGCAACGATCGGAGCCTTCTCAGGGACGCGAACGTACTCGGCAAAGGCGTTGCCACCGTGGTACATGACGTCGCCGAACACCTCATCACCGGGGCGGAACGACTCCACCTCGCCCCCCACCTCTTCCACCCGGCCCGCCACATCGGTACCCAGCCCGGGATCGCGGGGTCTGCGCAGGCCTTGCATTCGGGCATAAAAAGGTTTGCCGACCAGGACCTCCCAGTCCGACCGGTTCACCGACGCCGCCACCACCCTGATGAGGACGTCGTGATCACCCGGAACCGGCTTTTCCACCTCCCGCATTTCGACAACGTCGGGGGGACCGTATTCGTAGTGGACCATCGCCTTCACAATGGCCTGCAGGATCAGTCGCGGCCTGTGGTGGTGGCGATGTCAGCCTCGTTGCCGAAGGCGTCGGCCAGCGTCCACCAGGATGGCGCAAATTCGTCACGGACCATGTGACCGCCTGCAGCAAGGGCAGCGGCGACGCGGTCCTCGGCCTGCTCGACGGGCACCCAGACCGCGATGTGGATGGCGCCACCTCCATCGGCGCGCAATGCACTCATCTCTTCGAACCAGAAGCCGGGCCCGCGCTTATGCGGGTCGACCAAGTCCTCCTCGGGCGAGTCGGCCCGCGGCTCATACCCGAGAATGGCGCGCCAGAAGGGCATCACTTCGGCCACATTTCCTGCCCCCGGGATGACGAGCAAGCTTTGCACACTCGATGGGTCGCCGGCCATGCCCAGATCCCTGGCAGCGGCGGAGATCTGCCGAGCCAGGATCAGGTCGGCTCCGGTCATGCCGTAGTAATCGTCGCTCGTCGTGAGCAGACGCACAGTCACCCCGCCCGGGCGGATGTCGATGTCTGGTTGGTGCTCCTCAATGCCCGGCAAGCGGCTAATTGCCTCGACGAGCTGCGTGGCCTTTTCGAACGAGCCCGTACGGAAGAACGTGCAAGCGCCGTCACCGACGACGCGCCATTCCTCGACTCCAGGAGCGGCGTGAAACTCACGGGCAGTGACAGGATCGTTCATCGCGTCGACGCACCAATCCTCAGGGCGCTAGTTCAAAAGCCTCGTGCCTTAGCTCTTGGGCTGAACGATGTTGACCATCCAACTGATGCCGAAACGGTCTGTTAGCTGGCCGAATTC
>JAICND010000202.1 GCA_025929005.1 Acidimicrobiia bacterium | reverse complement strand
GGTGGACCCTGGAGGGGATCGAGGGTCTGAACACCCAGAACGTGAGGCTCCCTCGTTGGACGGTCAACTCGACGGTGGTGACGGTGATCGCCACCCTGGGCCGGGTCTTCCTGGCGTCGCTGGCGGGCTACGCCCTGGCCAAGATGTCCTATCCGGGCAAGCAGATCCTGTTCGGGCTGATCATCGTGCTGCTGGCGGTGCCCGGGGTGGTGTTGCTGATCCCCAAGTTCCTGATCCTGAAACAGCTGGGGCTGTTGAACAGTTACGGAGCACTGATCCTGCCGTTGGTGTTCGATGCCTTCGCCATCTTCTTGATGAAACAGTTCTTCGAACAGCTGCCCGATGAGATGATCGAGGCGGCCGCCATCGACGGGGCAACGGCCTGGCAGACCTTTTCCCGGGTGATGCTGCCGCTGGCGGCGCCGGGTCTCATCGCCCTCACCATCCTCTCGGTTCAGGGGATCTGGAACGAGTTCCTGCATCCGCTGATCGCGGTGCCGGGGGCGCCGGAGCTGGCCACTTTGCCGTTGGGGCTGGCCAACCTGCGGGCCTCGTTCGGTCAGGCCCAGCCGTGGAACACGATCCTGGCCGGGAGCCTGATCACCACGATTCCGATCGCCATCGTGTTCTTCTTGTTCCAGCGCTACTTCGTCCAGGGGGTGGCCGCCACTGGGGTCAAGGGCTGAACCGGCTCGGTGTTGGGTGACAAGGCGGATTGGACTGACTGGCCTGATGTCGAGGCCGAGCCTTCAGTCGAGCTGCAGAACAGATGTCGATAGACCCGTCGCGGTCGGAGCGGCTGATTACTGTTGGTTCACAGGCCGCCCGCCGCCCCCCGAGCCAGCACTCGACAGGACACGACTGGGGCCACGTTGACGCGGAGGAGAATATGGCCAGTAGGTTCGATCGGGAAACGCCGTCGACCGGTCAGCCGGATCGGGATCTGGAGAGCCTAGCCTCCACCGCCCTGCTCGCCATCGGCACCCGGGTCCGCCAACTCCGCAACGAGCGAGGACTGACACTGCAGGCCCTGGCCGAGATGACCGGGCTCTCGGCTTCCCTGCTCAGCCTGGTCGAGAGGGGCAAGACCAGTCCGTCCATCGGCACATTGGTGTCGATTGCCCATGCTTTCGATGTCCATATGACAGACCTGATGCCTGGCATGCCGGCACCGCCCGAACTGCCTGTCCTCCGTCACAGTGAGCAGCGGGTCTACGCCACCCCCGAAGGAGTGAACCGCCGCATTCTCCGCGACGACCGGGTGCGGGGCCTCGAGGTCGCTCTCAACGAATACGGGCCGGGAGGCAAGAGCGCGGAGTCATTGCTCCATCACGATGGATACGAATACGGCGTCGTTATCGAAGGCTCCCTGATCGTGGAAGTTGATGGAGAGACCTACGAGTTGGAACCAGGAGACTCGATTGCATACGACTCGAAGCATCCACACCGGATCACCAACCAGGGGACGACGGAAGCCAGGGCGATGTGGGTCAATTTGGACCGGGCTTGAGCCTCGTTTTGCACACAGTCAAGAGGTTTGACTGCGGTTCCACGGCACTGCCACACTTTCTGAAGTGAAGCCGGTCGCGTTCGAATACTTCGCTCCTCGAACGGTCGACGAAGCCCTATCTCTGCTGGCTGGGGTCGAAGGCGCCAAGGTACTCGCAGGTGGACAGAGTCTGGTCCCGGCGATGAACTTTCGCCTCGCCCGACCGCCGGCGCTGATCGACGTCAATCAGATCGACGGGCTCGACCAGATCACCGCCACCGGCGACCTGGTGAGGATCGGCGCCTTGACCCGGCACCGAACCCTGGAGGCCCCCGACCTCGACGGGCCACTCGCTTCCCTTCTCGGCGTGATGGCGCGGCACGTCGGACACATGCCGATAAGAGTGAGGGGAACCTTCGGAGGAAGCCTCGCCCATGCCGACCCCGCCGCAGAGTGGTGTCTTCTGGCTCGGACCCTGGACGCGACTGTGGTGGCTGGCAGCGTCACGGGAACCAGGGAGATACCTGCCGAAGAGTTCTTCACAACTGTGTTCACGACTTCACTCCGCTCCGATGAGCTGCTGACCGAAGTCCGGTTGCCAATACTTACCGAACGGCACTTGGTCGGCTTCAGTGAGTTCAGCCGCCGCGCAGGCGACTTCGCGTTGGCGATGGTGGCGGTCGTCGTCGAAGTCGATGCCGGGGTGGTTCATACGGCCCAGGTGGGAGCCGGTGGAGTATCCGACGTGCCGGTGCGTCTCATGGGCGCGGAGGCCGCCCTGATCGGGAATCCATGGGAGCCGGCCATGTGGGATAAGGCGGCCGAGGCGGCTATGAGCGAGGTCAACCCGTTCGAGGACATCCATGGCTCGGCTGAGTACCGACGGGACCTCATGGGCGCGCTGTTGCGCCGAGCATGCAGTCAGGCGGCGTCGTGAGATACGTCGGGGAGGGTATCCGCCGGCGCGAGGACCCGGCGCTGATCACCGGTAGGAGCCGGTTCATCGCCGATCTCACCGAGGACTGTGAGGCGGTCGCCTTCGTCCGGTCTCCGGTGGCTGCCGGGCGGATCCGGGGAATCGAGATGCCACTCGGGGCTCGCGTGTTCACCGCGGCTCAACTCGGCGACGTGGGCTCGGTGCTCCCTTTGTTGCATCGTCCTGATTACGTGCCTGTGGCTCAGCCTTTGCTGGCTGCCGAGCGGGTCAGATACGTGGGAGAGCCGGTGGCTATCGTGGCGGCCGCCTCCCGACATGCCGCCGAGGATCTGGCGGAGCGGGTGTACGTCGATATTGACCCGCTGGATGGGGTGGCTTCGGCTCGATCGGCCCTCGACGATGACGCGCCCCTGGTGCATGACGGGACCGAGTCCAATGTGGTCGTGTCCGGGATGATTGACACCGGTGATGTCGATCAGGTCTTCCAGAGTGCCATCGAGGTGGTCGAGATCGAAGTGGGGTCTGGCCGCCAGAGCGCCATGCCCCTCGAGGCGAGAGGGGCAGTCGCCCTAGTCGATCCGGTCTCGGACCGGACCACGTTGTATGCCTCGACCCAGATGCCCCACGTCCTCCGCACCATCGTGGCCGACCTGCTTCACATGCCGGAGTCGGGTCTACGGGTGATCGCCCCTTCGGTCGGGGGAGCATTTGGACAGAAGATGGCGCTTCCGACCGAATACGCCCTCGTGGTCTGGCTCGCTCGTCATCTCGGCAGGTCGGTCGCCTGGATCGAAGATCGCCGGGAGAACTTCACCTCCTCCTTCCACGCCCGGGACCATCAGTACCGACTCCGGGCGGCTTTCAATGCGGACGCACGGCTCCTTTCGTTGGACGCCGATCTGGTAGCTGACGTCGGCGCCTATTCCTGTTACCCCGTGACCTGGGGAGTGGAGCCGCTCATGGCAGCGGGAGAGCTGCCTGGCCCCTACGACTTTCAGTCCTATCGGGTGCGCGCCCGTGGAGTGACCACTAACACCTGCCCAATGTCCCCGTATCGCGGGGTTTCACGTCCGGTGCTCACCCTGGCAATGGAGCGCCTGATGGACACTGCGGCGGAGCGGTTCGACATCGATCCCATCGAGATCCGAAGGCGGAACCTGATCACTGAGTTCCCTTACCAGTCGGCCACCGGCATCGTGTTCGACGAGGGCTCTTATCTCGAGTCATTGGACCGGGCGGCCGAAGTCATCGACGTCAAAGGCTTCCGACGTCGCCAAGAGCAAGCCCGCAAGCAGGGCCGATATCCCGGTGTCGGTTTCTCGGTGTTTTCGGAGCGAACCGGATATGGCACATCTACTTTTGCACAACGGTCGATGGACGTGACACCGGGCTACGAGACCGTGGAAATGAGCATGGATCCTTCGGGCAACGTGGAGGTCAGGATCGGGGCGAGCCCTCACGGCCAGGGCCTGGTCACCAGTCTCAGCCAGCTGGTGGCAGATGAGCTGGGCATAGATGCCGAGGCGGTCCGGGTGGTGCACGGCGACACTGACCGCACCCCGTACGGGTGGGGGACCTTCGCCAGCAGGTCGATGGTGCTCAGCGGTGGAGCCTCCCACCTGGCGGCAGGCAAGATACGGGACGTGATCGTGGAAGTGGCCGGGGATATTCTCGAGGCAGCACCAGCGGACATCATCCTTGCAGGAGGGATGGCGGTGGTGCGAGGGACCGAGAAGGGTGTGACGATTCCCGACATCGCCCGGGTGGCC
>JAICND010000330.1 GCA_025929005.1 Acidimicrobiia bacterium | reverse complement strand
TCGTCGAGGAGTCCCGCCCACCCGGAGGCTTCCTGCCCTGCTGGATCACCACCTCCGACTCCGCTGCCGAGGGGGTGAGCCAACAGCCAAACTATGGCGGCGTCGATGGTGTCGGCAATGCAGGACGCGTCGTTGCCCGCTGATACGTTGAGCCAGGCAGTCACGAGCGGGCGGCCGAGATTCCAAGTCATGTCTCCTCGGGGTGGAGTACCGGTCGCGGCTAAGGCCTCCTCGGTCGTGAGCACGAGACAGGTTTCGGATGGGTCACATATCCAGTTGTGGTTCCAGTCGCCCACCAGCACCTCGTCAGCGGCAACTGGCCAGACCTCGGGATGGTTCTTCCAGAACCCTGGAGTCCCCGTACCGGTAGGGATAAGGCCGACCTCCGCGGTGTCCTCATCGAGCACCGGGGTGCCGAACGGATCGCTACCAGAGGCGGAGGCTGTGTTGGTCAACGGAGCCCATACGCTCGATGTACAAGTGATGATGACCGATTCGCCCACCCCAAGGTCTCCAACGACTTGGGAACACCCGGGCACCTCCGGGTCGGTCACCGCCACATCATGAAGAGGGACGTTGCCGGTGTTGGTGACGACAACCTGATAGGTGACGGTGGTGCCGGCGACCACCGCCGGAAGATTCACTGACTTGTCAACCACGATTGAGGGGTCGGCGCACATCGCCTGGGCGATCAACTGCATGGCTGCCGGGAGGTCAGCGAAGTCAGGTACGAGAACTGTGTCGGTCAGATCCAGGTCGAGGGTTCCACCCGTGTAGACATCGGGTCCAGCGACCTGCTTCAACCGGTTGACGCTCGAAGCGTCGCTGAGAGCGTTGCCGACTCCGACCGCAATGATGTGCGAACCCTGGGCACGAACCTCATTGGCCTCCGTTTCGGCCCGCAGCACAGCTTCGGTGGTGACTCCACTGACAAACACCCCGCCGGACTCCCCCGCTTGGTCGAGGTTATAGGCAGTCGGGTCACCATCGGTCAGGAACAGGACCAAGGGCGCCACTCCGCTGGTGGAGTTGAGTTGCGAAACCTCGTCGAGGGCGTCATCCCAGTTGGTGTAGGCACCGAGCTGGGACGGTGCGTTATATACGTCACCGGCGGCGGTGGCATCGACATAAGGGTTGAAAACGCCAGACACATTGGCCGCAGTGATGGCCGTATATCCGAACACTGTCTGCGCGGCAGTGCCGAATTCCACCACCGCGGTGCTGACCCCGCTGTCGATGAGTGAGTTCAAAAAGGCGTGGAGGGCGTTGCGCACGGTGCCTTCATGCGGGTCCACCGAGCCGGACTCGTCAAGGACGAGGATCACCTCCGAGCAAGTGGCAGGAGGAGCCGCCCCTGCTGGGGAAGCGATCGCCAACAATCCCACCATCAACGTCGTTGCACCCATGACAGGTGCCATCGACCGCAGCTTCCGCGCGCGGCTGGCCATGAGGTTCCCACTCCCTTTTCCCTGGCGCTTCCCTGGTCGCCTCGGCCTACCCCACTCGTCACAACCTAACACTTATAGTGGCCATTTCAACACTATGAGTGGCGGCGCCGAGCGACAGAACGTCAGTACCGACTCCATGCAGGACTCTTGTCCGGTCGACAGATCCCGCCTCTGCCCTCTTAGATTGCAGAGGCATCCACGGAGAGGAGCAGCAGTGCCGGATCATCCGAACGCCGCCAAGTACCGCGAGGTGACCAAAGCATTCAACGCCGGAAATGTCGAGTCCATGATGGACTACGTAGCCGATGACATCGAGTGGTGGTACATCGGTGGCGCCGAACCCGTGCGTGGGAAACAGGCTCTGGTGGAATTCTATGGACAGATTGCAGGAGACGTAGACGTCAAGATTGACTTACACGACGTTGTTGCCAACGACGAGCATCTGGTGGCGCTAGTCAATGCCCATGCGACCAGGAATGGAAAAACGTTCGATTATCGAACGGCCGAGATCCATCACATCAAGGACGGCAAGATCACCCATCGCTGGGCCTTCTCCGACGACACCGAGGCGATCAACAAGTTCTTCGCCTAGGACTCCCGTAGCAAGGACGAGGTAGCCAAGGAAACCTGTGGTAGCCGGTTGAAAGGTGCTGTCCTCAGCCGAACATCGTGGTGATCAATAGCAGAACTGAACCGGCCGACAGGGTCACGGTCACCCATGTCACCGTCCTCAGCATCACCACATGGGTGACATCGGTGCCGGATCGAAGGGCTCGATGCAAATCCACGTAGCGGCGTTCCGACCACAGCAACGTGACGGCTCCCGCAGCGGCTATCAGTAGACCAGCGATCTCCGCCCAGACCGCACTCGAGTTGATGGCGTGATTGAACAAGAGCCCTCCACCCACCATTTGGGCGATTGCTGTCCTCTCCCATGCCAGAGCGGTACGTTCGTGCTGCCCCGCCGGGTCGAAGACTCGGTCAGGCTGCGAGGTCATGAGAGCCTCTCGATCAATAGGAAAAGAGCGGCGACCAGCCCGACCACTGCCACTCCAGCTGCCAGAAGCCTCGGCAGTCGAGAAGCCGGAAGAGGGCGATCGTTGCGCAGAGCTCGCTCGTTGGCTGCCCATCTGCGATAGGAGGTAGCTGCGGTCAGGAACCCGAGCACAAGAAGCAGGATCCCGAGAACGTCTCTCCCGAGGAACTCTGGCAGGAGTTGAACAACCGCTAATCCTCCACCAGAGAGAGCCAGAGAGGTGCGAATCCAAGCAAGAAATGTTCGTTCGTTCGCGAACGAGAACCTGTAGTCGGGCTCGTGTCCGGTCCTGCGGGGGTTGGGCGGGAAAAGCGACCGGAGCATTCAGACTGTGGCCTGTTGGTCCTGAAGCATCAGAACGCCCAGGAGACTTGCACCCACCATGACCACCGGTCGAAAGCCAGCCCGGGCCAACAACCCGGCCGCCGTTGAGGCGCGATG
>JAICND010000154.1 GCA_025929005.1 Acidimicrobiia bacterium | reverse complement strand
TGGGAAGAGGTGATCATCCATGCCCCTGCTCAGATACGGCTCGTCTGTCTTTCAGCCACCGTCGCTAACGCTGAGGAGTTTGCTGCCTGGGTGAGGGAGCGAAGAGGTATTACGTCGCTGATCGTGTCCGAACATCGACCTGTCCCCCTGGAACCGATGTATCTCACCAAGGATCGAGTCTCCGGCACCCTCAAGCTGGCGCCGACCTTCTCCTCCCGGGATGGACGCACCCGCCCCAACCCGCGTATTGAGCACATGCTGGGGTTGGAGCGTGGCCGCCGTAGGCGCTTTGTCACGCCCAACAGGGTCGAGACCATCGAGCATCTCGCGGCGGAGGGGATGTTGCCGGCCATCTATTTCATCTTTTCCCGTGCCGGGTGCGATTCGGCCGCTTTGCGAATGCTCGAGTCGGGTGTCCGGCTCACCACTCCGGATGAGCGTGAAACCATCACGGCGATTGCCGAGCAACGCACTGATCACTTGTCGGATGCGGATCTGGCAGTCCTCGACTATCCCCGTTGGGTGGCGGGACTCGAGGCCGGGGTATCACCACATCACGCCGGGATGGTCCCGGCCTTCAAAGAGACGGTTGAACAGCTTTTCTCCGCAGGGCTGCTCCGGGTCGTGTTTGCGACCGAGACTCTCGCTCTTGGCATCAACATGCCCGCTCGTACTGTGGTCCTGGAGAGCCTGTCGAAGTGGGCCGGTGACGGTCATGAGACTATGCAGCCCGGCGACTACACCCAGTTGACCGGTCGGGCCGGGCGACGCGGCATCGACACCGTTGGCTATGGAGTGGTGCTTCACTCTCCGTATATCCAGTTCAGCCGTGTGGTCGAGGTGGCTTCAACCGGCAGTCATCCGTTGCGATCGAGTTTTCGTCCGACCTACAACATGGCCGCCAACTTGGTGGCGAACTATCCCGAGCCCCGGGCCGAGGAATTGCTGGCCGCTTCCTTCGCCCAGTACCAGCGCCAGGAAGACCGCAGCGCCGCTCTCGCCTCGTTGGTTCAGCTGGAAGAGCGTCTCCTTCAAGAGGAGGCCAAGGCTGTGTGCGAGCTGGGATCAGTGGCCGAGTACCTCTCACTGGTTGATGGCCAGCCACTGCCCAGGCGGTCTGAGCTCATCGGCCGGCTCCTGCCGGGGGACGTGGTCGACATCCCTGGTGGCCCTCGCCAGGGGCGTCATCTCATCCTGCGACGGATCCGGAGGGAGGGGGGCGGCATGAAACTTCTCGCCCTGTCCACCTCGGGCAGGGTCGTTCCTCTCGGCACCAAGGAGATTGTGTTCGGAACCGACAAGGTGGCGACCATCGAGCTACCCAGGCCGTTTGCACCCAAAGACCGGCGATTCCAACAGGATGCCATGCGGCTTCTGCGCAGACTGCCACCGCAGACCGATGCCCGTCCCCAGGTTCCTGGTCCGGTGAAGCCAGACCATCCGGTGGCCGAATGTCCCAGCGCAGAATCCCATCTCCGCTGGCATCGGAGAGCCCTCAAGACTCGCAAGAGAGTCGAACAGCTGAGGATGGATCTCCGGTCAACCGGTATGGGGCTGGTCGAGGACTTCCGCGCGATCGAGAAGCTTCTTACGGACTTCGGCTACCTGGACGGCTGGTCGCTGACCCCAAGGGGAGTTCGGCTGCGATTCATCTACAACGAACTCGATCTGTTGCTGGCGGAAACGCTTGAGCGCGGTCTTTTGTGGGACCTCACTCCCGAGGAGCTGGCATCTTTGTCGAGTTGCTTTGTCTACGAGCCGAGGACTGACGAGAGATTCGTGCCCACTTGGCCGACTCCGGTGCTGGCCGACCGTTGGCAAGCCATCGAACGACTCTGGCTCGAACTAACCGACGCTGAGCGCGCCGTGAAGCTGCCGATGACCCGTCATCCCGAGCCTGGATTCGCGGCTCTGGCGTACCGGTGGGCCAGTGGAGAAGAGTTGGAAGACATCGAAGATCGCCGTCTCCAGCCAGGCGACTTCGTACGGGTCTCTCGCCAACTCGTAGATCTCATCAAACAACTCCGCGATGTAGCTCCCGAGATCGGAGTTGAAGCCAAGGAGGCCCTGTCCAAGATCGATCGGGGTGTGGTGGCGGCCATGGGCGTCGGATGAGCAATATGCCTCCGAATGACTGAGCCCTGGCATGTCCTGATCAACAAGGCGGCCGGGCGACGCGCCGTCGATCCGCGATTAGTGGCTGGTTTGTTGCGCGAGGCCGCCATCCCAAGCGAAATACTGACACCGGGTTCTGTGGAGGAGATGAACAAGGCTCTGATCGATCTGGTCCGTCAAGGTGCAAGGCGAGTGGCGGTTGTAGGAGGGGACGGAACCGCCAACCTCGCCGTGAACGTCTTTATGGCTTACTCTTTGGAGAGACGACCCTTGCTGGGCGTGCTCCCCGCCGGGACCGGTTGTGATCTGCTTCGGACATTTGCCATCCCTCAGAAACTTGAACAGGCGGTGGAGCACCTGAAGGGCGATCGGACCTATCGAGTTGATGTCGGGAGGATGGAGGGGGCCTGGGGCACTCGATACTTTGTGAATGTTGCTCAAGCCGGGGTGGGGGCGGCCGCCGTTGAGAGCGCTGAGGACTTCTCACGACGGTGGGGCAAAGCGCGGTATCCGCTTGCATTTCTTGCCCGACTGCCACGCTTTCCCACCGGCCAAGTGGTGGCGGACATGGGCGATAGGACGCACGAAGGCTCCGCCCTCGCTGTGGTTTTTGCCAACGGACAGTTCTTTGCGGGAGGCTGGAATGTCGCACCGCGCTCGACCGTGCAGGATGGGAGACTCGACCTCCAGGTCATCAACGCGGCCAAGTGGGAGGCGATCAGGCTGGTCCCCAAGATCATCCGTGGGTTGCATCTTACCGATCGTGCTGTGCGCCGCTATGCGGTGAACGGGTTCTCCCTCGCAACGGAACACCCCTGGCCGATCGAGGCGGACGGGGAACTGGTAGGGAATACGCCGGTCACAGTGGCTGTTGAGCCGGGCGCGTTAGATCTCAAGATCTAGACCCTGATCAAGGTCCATCCGGGACTTATACTCCCGCCGCTCCGCAGGGGGTTTCACTACCAAAATGGCACGAAAGAAGACCGAACAAGAACAGGCTCCGATCGACGCGGCCGAACTGGTCGAGGTCGAGGAGGACGAAGAGGCAGAAATCGACGAAACCGAGCTCGAAGAAGAGGAGCTGGTTGAGGTCGAAATCGAAGTTGAAGTCGAGTTTGAAGACGAAGAGTTCGAGGACGAGGAAGCCGAGGACGAGGAAGCCGAGGCCGACGAAGCGCTGGATGAGCTCGAAGCTGAGGAGCTGGAGTTGCTCGAGGACGAAGTATCCGAGTCACTGCTAGTGGATGAAGTCGCTGAGCTGCGAGCCATTCGTCGGGAAGAACTGACAATGGACCTCGATGCTCACGCGGTCAGAGAAGGCGAATTCGTTTGCCAGTCCTGTTTTCTCGTGAAGAGAACAAGCCAGCTTGCTAACCGTCGCAAGATGATCTGTCGAGACTGTGCTTTCTGACCGGGTCACTGTCGTCGTCCCTACTTACAACGAACGGGAAAACCTACCCCATCTCACGGCCGCGGTTCTTCTGCATGGCTTCCGCATGTTGATCGTTGATGACTCGTCACCGGATGGAACCGGAGAAGTGGCAGACGAGCTGGCCGCGTCCACTCCAGGAGTCGCGGTCATACATCGCGCCCGGAAAGAGGGCCTGGGACCCGCCTACGGGGCTGGGTTCGATCGGGCCTTGTCGCAGGCCACGGAAGTTGTGGTCCAGATGGACTGTGACTTCTCACACAACCCCACCGACATCCCCCGGCTTCTGCAAGCGGTCGAGGAGGGCGCCGACCTGGCACTCGGCTCGCGTTATGTACCGGGAGGCGATACCCCGGACTGGACCACGGGACGCCGGTTGCTGTCCCGCGGAGGCAACGTCTACGCAAGGTTGTTGCTTGGGCTTCGGGTGAGAGACGCCACCGGCGGGTTTCGGGCGTGGCGAGCGGATGCATTGCGGAGGATGCCTTATTTGCGGGCCGAAGCATCCGGCTACGGATTTCAGGTCGAGATGGCAATGGTGGCACAGGATCTCGGTCTGGCAATCAAGGAGGTGCCCATCGTCTTCCGGGACCGAACGCTCGGTCACTCGAAGATGGGCTCCGACATCGTGGTGGAGGCAATGCGCCTTGTCACAAAGTGGGGCTTCGAACGTAGGTTCACCAGGCAACGGAGCCAGATCTGATGGAGGTGGCGGCACGCCAGGCAGGACCCGACGACGTTTCGGTGCTGGTCTCTCTTTACGGGCAGCTCGAAGATGAGATGACGAAGCTCCATCCGATGTGGCCGCTGGCTGATGGCCTCCCGGAGCCAATTGATCGCGCTTTTCTCGACGCCGTTGCGGACGAGGACACGCTCGTGTTTCTGGGCATGATCGACGGCTATCCACTTGGCTTTCTGGTCGCCCGGGTTGAGGATCTGCTGCCTCAGGCCAAAGCCGAGCAGGTCGGCTCAATCAGGCTCGTATTCGTCGATGCCGACGCCCGCGAGGTGGGCATCGGGGAGTCCATGCGTGAGATGGCGCTTGACGAATTACGAGCCCGGGGATTGAAAAGGTTCGATGCTCACGTTTTGCCAGGTCCCCGCCTCGTAAAGACCTTCTTCGAGGCTGGCGGCTTCTCCGCCCGTTCCATCGTGATGCATCATGCCGACTGACCGCCAACCGCTGTGCGGGGTGGGTGTCGCCATCCTCAACGAGGGAAGGCTGCTCCTCGTTCAACGAATGAACCCACCCAACAAGGGGATGTGGGCAGTTCCCGGAGGAAAGGTGGCGCTGGGAGAGACGATGAGAAACGCAGCGCGACGCGAGGTCCACGAGGAAACCGGACTGGAAGTTGAGATCGGGGATGTGGTCTGGGCCGGGGACGCCATCGGTCCCGG
>JAICND010000164.1 GCA_025929005.1 Acidimicrobiia bacterium | reverse complement strand
GTTGACGGCTTCACGCTCAGAGTGTGCGATCCGTCGGCAGTGTGTCTCGATATATCAGCGTCCATCACCGTTCCACCGATCAACGACTTTCTCTTGACGACCGGGGCGGCCCTTGCGGAGTTCTTCTCTGCAGGACATTGGACTCCGGGGATAGACGACGAAGTGGGCCTCCTTCCGGGCACCACTCACAGGGTCGTCGTGCCCCTGGCCGGCTTAGCGGCTCTGGTAGGCGCGTCAATGTGGTTTGGTCTCGACAGCGTCGGCAGCGTGCTTCGTCGCTGGCTGGCCATGCTCGCCGCCAAGTTGTGATTCCTCAGAGCGTGGCGAGCTGGGCGTTCTTGAGATTGTCGTAGGTGTTACGAATCTCGAGCTTGCGCTCCAGAGCTTCTATCACAGGTTCGGTGAAGTCGACTTCGTACAAATTCTCACTGCTTCCCAGTCCGCCCGGGGAGAACACATTGACCTCCATCAGCTTGTCTCCGACGATGTCGAGGCCCACCAGGAACATGCCGTCTTCGATCAGTTTTGGACGGACCAGGTCCACGAGGTGAAGCATCTCGTCGGTGACTTTGACCGGATGCGCCTCGCCACCGGCATGCATGTTTGATCGCATGTCGGCGGACTGATTGACTCGTTGGAAGGCCGCGTATTGGCCATCCCGTTCGAGGGGCAGGCCGTTCATGACAAACAACCGCGTGTCGCCATCTTTGGCCGCCGCCAGATACTCCTGGACGACGATATAGCCATCGCGCGAAAGCGCCTCGATCATCTGGTTGACGTTGGGCGACTCCTTGCCTGAAACCAGGAACACACCGGCGCCTCCCGACCCCTGCAAGGGCTTCAGCACCGCTTTGCCGCGCAACTCGTCGATGAAAGCCGTGATCGCCTCGACGTCGCGCGAGATCATCGTGCGCGGACGCACCTCGTCAGGAAAGTGCTGAAAGTAAGTCTTGTTAACGGCGTTCGCCAGACTGGCGGGGTCGTTAAGGACCAGCACGCCCCGGCTCACCGCCAGTTGGCCAAATAGGAATCCCGAGGCCACTGCCCATGGTCGGTCAGTGACATCTTCGGCCGGATCGTTCCTCATCATCAGGATGTCCAGCTCATCGATTACAAGCTTCTCAATCGCCTCGTCGGATTGCACCCTTTCGAGAAAGGTCTTGAGAGTTCGCTGACCTTTGGCCGGGGCGCGGCGGGCAATGGCGGAGAGGCTGCCATCGGGATCGTGCGAGAAGTCGTCGACGCCCATCACCCAGACTTCGTGGCCCATCCGGGAAGCCGACATTGCCAGCCGGGTCGTCGTAAAACCCGGTTGTTCAGTGAGGACTCTGTTGACGACCATTCCTAGTCTCACGTGTCTGCTCCGATCAATTGGTGGAGTCCTTCACTGGCCGCGACTGTCTTCAGCCGCTGCCTGGCGTCCTCGTTGTGGAGGAAGGCGGGAAGGATGGCCGCCCGGCTCAAAGTGCCATCGGTGCTGAGCGACTCTGCCAGCGGGAGATCGACCAGAGGCAACTTCCCCCTCCAAAGGAAATCGAGGTCGCGTCCCCGGGTCAGATATTCGACGAGTTCCTGCAGACCCCTGAGATAGATGGCGTCCTTGGTCAGACCCCCGGATCGCCACACTCGCATCACGATCGTGAAGGCGCCGCCTGGTGAGAATCCGAACTGGTCGGTCAACTCTTGATGCGCTTCGGCGAAGGTGTATCCCGCGAGCAACCGTCGGACCACCACGACTCGAGCGGCAATCTGGCGCAGACGACCCCGGGTGAGCCCGCCGACAGCCGCCTCGGCGACAAGGGCAAGGCCTTCCTGGGTCTCCTCATAACCGGCGAGGCCCGAGGCCATCAGCTTGAGCGGTTGGAGTGAGCCGTTGAAGTAGGTGAGGATATGGGTCCCGACCTCGTGGGCAAGAAGACCAGCCAGTCGCGATTCAGTTACCGATGCTGTCGTGGCTATGAGCAGCGACCCGTTGGCGACCATCACCCCGCTCGTGTCATCTCGAACCTCGACGGTCACTGAGAGATCCGGGTGTTGTTGCTGATAACCCATGATCTCGGCTTCAGCCACCTCGGCAATTGCTACGGCATCCAGACAGCGCCCGCGCCCACGGTTGACCTTGGGGATTTCAGCGAGGATGCTGCGGGCCTGTCGTTCGAGTGGATCGTTGACCGGCCCGTACAGCTCCAGGCTGAGATCAAGGAACTCCTTGGCTCCCCGGGCTGAGAGCATGGCCAGCTGCAGGATGAGCTCGCGGCGCTTGGCTTCAAAGAGCCGAGCGAGGATTGGGTTGGCCACGCTGTCGAGGTCGACAGCACCCAGGCGCGCCTTGATCACTTCGGGAAAGTCCTCCAGATCGCGGTATTCAAAGACCGGGTCAGTCCCAGACTCGAGGAATTGTTTCCTGGCTTCGGAGACGTTGACCGGCGTGACGTCGACCAGGAAGCGAAAGCTCTCGCTGATGGAGGCAAGTTCACGATCGACGGCCAGGTCGGTGGCGGTGAGCGGCGTCATCACATCCGCCCGAGCTCGGTGACTAGAGCTGGGATGGTGTCAGCGAGGGCGAGGCGGATCGCCGCGATCCTGGCGAAGTCCGCCTTACCGGTCCACTCGTCCATGAACGTTTTCTTGAACTCAAGGGCGAGACAACATCCTTGCCACGCATATCGCTCGGCCACCCAGGTCGACAGGTAGCCGCCCTTGAATCGCACGTTCTCGGCGATTGTGGATGTTGCTGGCAACCGGGCTTTGAAGTCGAGCATGAAGCCGTCGACAAGGTCTCCCCACAGGGTCCGATCAAGGGCGCCGGTGCCGACGTTGACATCCGGGTTTCCCTCGACGTCGGCGGGAGCGGCGTCGGGGCCATCTCGTCGGTGGTTGTACGAGTGGATGTCAAGAACAACAAAAGGCCCGTAGGTGGCGAGCGCATCGAGCCGCTTGGCCATATCCGCGTAGAACTGGTCGTGGATGCGAAGCGACGCCTCGACCGCGGCCGGGGTAGGAGGAGCTTTCCAGACTTCGAGACCCCAGGACTGCTCGGGATTGAGGTAAACAGCCTCCTGGCGAGGACGGTTCAAGTCGACCTCGAAGCGGGAGCGATCCGCGACCACTCTCGGGGATGCCGCCTGGGCTAGTAGATCCGTGTAGGGATCTTCCTCCCGCAGACGGGTGTCCTCGTCCAGGGCCATCAGGGCTGAGATTTCGGGCCTCAGCGTGTGCCCGGCATGGATCGCAGTCGCTAACACTGCACCGGGCCCATCGGACGCGGCGTATGGGGGTTTGATGGCCACCTGTTACCCGCAAGCCGTCAGGGGCAAACGGCCCCGGGAACCTGAAGCCGCCTGGCTGACGTCAGAGAGCCATGCCCGGAGAGCGTCCTGTCGCCGATGCGCGGCGTCGCCGCTTCGAACACCTAGCTTCGGAGGTTTACGAGCCGCTGCAGCGCTACGTCAGACGCCGGGTCGACCCTGACTCGGTGGACGACGTCGTCTCAGAGACAATGACCACACTCTGGCGCCGGCTCGATGATGTTCCCACCAACGCCAAGCTGCCCTGGGCGTATGCCGTTGCACGCCGACATGTGGCCAACCACCGTCGCGCCGGCCTACGCCACCTCCGGCTAGTCAGGCGAGCACAAGCCGAGCCGCGCCCGCTTCCAGCCTCTGGCACTCCGCTGGACGCCGAGCTGCACACCGCCCTGGCCGGACTTGACGAGCAGGACCGAGAGCTCCTTCATCTTTGGGCATGGGAACAGCTCGAACCCGCCGAAATTGCGGTCGTGCTGGGTCTGACCCCCAATGCCGTATCGATCCGTCTCCACCGGGCCAAGAAGAAACTGAGCGAAAATCTTGAGGCCGCACGAAAGAACGAGATGCTCTCCGGACACACACACCATGAAAAGGAGGAACGGTCATGAACGACGACGACCTGAGAAACAGGCTGGCGGCGTCGAACCCGACGCCTCCTTCCGAACCGGTGGACCCGATCACAAGCGATCGGGCACGAGCATTGATGGAGGACATCATGTCAACAGCAGTAAAGGAACCAAGAGTCGAGCGGCCTCGCTTTGGCAGGCTCAGCGCGGTGGCTGCCGCCATGGCAGTCGTGGTTGGTGGAGCGGCTCTCCTGGGCGGCCTCGGCACGTCGGGCGATCCGTTGGTCCTAACCGGCCCTGGGGGCGATCCGACCGCCAGCTGCCTTGTCTTCGACGTCGAAACGCTCAGCGACATGAGCCCGGCTTTCGGCGGGACCGTGGTCGAGCTCACCGACTCGGTGGCGACGATCGAGGTGGATCGCTGGTACGCCGGCGGTGACGCCGAAGTCGTGGAGATCCAGTACACGCCTGGCTTCGAAGCGCTCATCGGCACCCCGACCCTCGAGGTGGGTCAGCGTTACCTGATCACCGCCACCGACGGAGTGGTGAACGGCTGCGGATACAGCGGGCTTGCCACCGCAGACTACGAAGCAGCGTTCGCAACAGCCTTCGGCGCCTGATCGGCCGCTGATGACGGTGGACCTCGACCCCGCTAAGGGGTCGGGGTCCATGCGCGTCCGTGGGGATGCGAGACCCTCAGTAGCATCCGAAGGGATGGCCGTCCTCTCCTCGGATCCGCGGCTTGACTCTTTGGCTCGCTTTCGGGAACTGCAAGCGCAGCTAGCTGACCTATGGCCTGCGATGACGATGCGCACAGTCGGGGATCAGGTGCGCACGCTGGTGGTGGTCAATTCCATCAACGTCCGGGTTCCCGATCACATGGCTCCCG
>JAICND010000010.1 GCA_025929005.1 Acidimicrobiia bacterium | reverse complement strand
CGGTCTTGCACCGCGCCCGCCTCCAGGGAGGGTCGCTCCTGGCCCGGATCTTGACCCTGTTGTCTCTGGTCACGGGGCGGAAGTCCCGGCAAGCGGATCCCGGCGCCTACCTGGTCGACTGGCGCCGGCGCGGGGGCCTGGGTCACGCCTTGAATCCGGTCCGAGCCGCGCTGATCAAGGCAGCCGGGTCGGTCCCGGGCACCAGCCGACCCTCGATCCTCAGAAAGATGGGGGCGAACAACGTCGAGACCGAGGTCACGAAGGCTCTTGACCGCTCCACCCGTCAAGCCGCCAAAGCGATGACAGTGCCTGATTCCATGATCTGGCCCGTGATGGGCTTCGCACAGATGATCCTCGGCGCGGGAGTGTTGGTGGCGACGCTCTGGTATCTCACGGTCATTTTCGGTCCGGGGGACCTTCCGGTCTCCACCATTGACGTCCCCTACCTGGGTCCTGTGCCCGCACCACTCGTGTTGCTCGGAGGCGGGTTCGCTTTCAGCCTGCTGCTCGGCTTCCTGCTCAGGCTCCATGCCGCCTGGATTGGACGACGAACAGGAATCGAGGTTGCCGCCCTCGTCAGGGAGGCGGTGGCCGAGGCGATCACGACGGCTGGCTTTGGCGGTGTCGACGCGGTTGAATCTGCCAGGCACCGTCTCGCATCGATGACGGAGAAGGAGTTGGACTGAAGTGGGAGGAGAGCTGATCGATCCGGCGGCACCGCCGAGCGGCACAGGCTGTGTCGAGTGCCTGGCCACAGGGGGTTGGTGGTTTCACCTACGTCGTTGCACCCAATGCGGCCACATCGGTTGCTGCAACTCTTCGCCCTCCCAGCATGCCAGTCATCATGCTGCCTCCACGGGGCATCCGATCGTCCAGAGTTTTGAACCCGATGAGGATTGGTTCTTCGACTACACGACCGGCGACTTCCTGGAGGGCCCCGTGTTGGCGCCGCCCCATCACCACCCCCATAACCAACCCGTGCCGGGTCCTAGAGGTCGGGTCCCCAGAGACTGGGAGCAGCATCTGCACTGATCTGGATTCATAGGTTGACATGAAACCATTTGGTTTCCTATTATGCCCGCCGTGGAACTGGTGTTCAGGGCGATGGCTGACCAGACCCGGAGAGGGCTGCTAGACGCTCTGTTCATCGAGGATGGGCAAACGTTGTCGGCGCTCGAGTCCCGCTTCGACATGACCCGGGTCGCGGTGGCCAAGCACCTCGGGATCCTGGAGGCGGCCGGGCTGGTCGTGTCCAAACGTCGGGGTAGGGAGAAGCTTCACTTCTTGAACACGGTTCCGATTCGGCTCGTCCATGACCGCTGGGTCAGCAAATACACCGAGGAGTGGACCGCCGGTCTCGTCGGTCTCAAGAACGAATTGGAGCACACCATGGAGAAGGTCTTCGAGATCTACATCCGCACCACGCCGGAAAGGTTGTGGGAGGCGATCACCGACCCGAATATTCGCGCGAAATACCACTTCGGCTCGAGGGTCGAATCCAAGTGGACCGGCGGCTCACCGTTTCGGATGGTGCACGCGGGGGCTGACGGCCCGCTCGTGGAAGGCGAGAACCTCGAGGTCGATCCACCCTGGAAACTGGTGCAGGCGATGCGTGCGTTATGGGGTCCGGAAGTGATCGCCGAGGGCACCAGCCGCGTTACCTGGGAGATCGAGCAAATTGAGGACTCCTGTCGGCTCATAGTCACCCACGATCAGTTGCGGGATGGTGCCAACGACCAGCTCTACGGGGGCTGGCCGATGATCCTGTCGGGTCTCAAGACCTGGCTCGAAACCGGTGACCTCCTGACCACCCCCGGCTCACTCATGTATGGAGGAGACCAATGACGGCTCTCGATAAGACCTTCACCGCCACTCTCGAGAAAAGCGATGCCCCAGGGGGTTGGACTTACATCGTCACCGATTGGACCGCCGAGTACTTCGGGACCCGGGGCTTGGTCAAGGTCTCCGGCACGATCGACGGACACCCCTTCACGAGCTCTTTTATGGCGCTTGGTGATGGCACCCACAAGTTGCCGATCAAAGCCGACCTGCGGTCGCTGCTTGGCAAGGCCCAAGGCGACAAGATCACCGTTCACCTTGCCGAACGGATCGAGCGATAAGAAGTCCGCGCCTTTTTCGTTCTAAGCGTGTCTATTTCGGACATTCGGTCGTTTACAGGGATGTTCCTGGGCCCGGGAGTGGGGCCTAGCCAAGGCAGGTGAGACTCATGTGCAGCAAGGTGACGATCGACAGAGCGCCTTCGCGGCATCGAAAGCAAACAGGCACCCATCGTGACTGAGCTGCTTCTAAGCCTCGCCATCATCACGGTAATTGCTGTCATGGCCATCGGCTCTCGAGAACCCGCCGACTCCAAGGCATCGCCAGCTTTAACCACCATCTCGAGGGGGACGACAGCTGTGGCGCCGGCCGCAGCGAGCCGCACGTCGGTGGCCGGCCAGGTGCCCAAGGCGCCGGCAATTCGTAATCCTGGGAGCGACCCCATCACCGCGAAATGGGTCGCGACACTATCCTCCAGGGGGTAGCGGTCGGTCAGCGCCCTCGAGACCCCTGCGCGGGGTGGTAGAGAGCTTTCTGACACTTCTCTCGGTGACCTCAAGTCCGAGGCCCCGGCGACGATAGGAACGCCAGCCGCATACGCTCGTTCTCAGAGCCTATGTAGGTCCGGGAACCCAAGACAGATGTCAGCGACAGACCCCAATCGGCGGAGGGCCCAGGAAGCTCGCATCTCGACGCGCTTAGGCGAAAGCTTCGGTGAGGTGCTGGTCGCCGCGAAAACGGGGGCGGAGTGGGCCTGGGCTGCCCTCTACCGGAGTTTGGCCGGTCAGGTGACCGGATATCTCCGAAGCCGGGGTGCCTCCGATCCTGAAGGTGTTGCCAGCGAGGCATTTCTGAATGTGGCACGTGCGATTCATAGTTTCAACGGGGACGAGAGCGCATTCCGGTCATGGATCTTCGTCATCGCCCACCGCCGTCTGCTTGACGAACGCCGGGCAATGAGCCGACGCCCCCGCGAGATCGGACTGTTGGTCGATTCAATGCCTGAGCCAGCGGGCGGAAACGTAGAGACAGAAGCCGTCGAGAGGCTGATCACGGACGATTTGCTCAGAGCTTTCGAACAACTCACGGACGCCCAGCGCGATGTGCTCAGTCTTCGAGTGGTCGCAGCCCTGTCCCTAGACGAGACTGCCCGGGTTATAGGCAGAAGTCTGGGAGCCACCAAGGCACTGCAGCGGCGTGCGTTGGAGGCCATGCGCGCGAAAATCGACCTTGAGGACGTAACTCGATGAGCTATCTCGACGATTACGAAGGTGAAATGGCCCATAAGAAGCTCTCTGACCGAGAAATCGGCCGTCTCCTGTCAGGAAACGACCCAGGTTCCGGCCTGGCGACTCTCCTGCAGATGCTCAGGGATCGGAACGTTCAAGAGGTCTCTGACGGTGAAGTGGCTGCCTTTTCGCGGCAGGCGGCGGAGATCGTGCGATCGGCTGACGCGTCGGTGTCCGGCCAGAGAGCCGTAGTACGGGTCAAAAGGAATAGGTTTCTTAGGCCCAGGCTGGCAACGACCCTTGCTTTGGCCTTGTCTCTTGCCGGCATGACCGGCGTGGCAATTGCCTCTGACGATGCTGCTCCGGGCGACCTTTTGTATGGCCTTGATCGTGCGCTGGAGGTGATCGGCATCGGAAATGGGGGTGCCGCGGAGCGCATCGCCGAGGCCCAAGGCTTGTTCGAGGGTGGCCTCGTCTCCGAGGCACTGGCCCATGCCGCCTCTGCCGTCGACCAGGCCGATGTTGGCAATGTCCCGGAGGAGGGTTCACAGTCCGGCGATGCATTGCGAGAAGCCGCCAATGCAGTCACCAGTACGGACCAAGGCAATGCCGACGAGGTGCGTACCAAAGTGGCCGAATTGTTGGATTGGATGGCCACCAATGCCACCAGCGAAGAGCAATGGTTTGGGAGCGAGTTCGGTGAGATGGTGGCGGGTTTTGCCAGAGGCATCTCAGCGCAAGCCGACGATGACCCGACCGAGGATGGGGAGACCGAAGTAAGTCCTGGCCCGCCGGAAGGCGTTCCTGGCGGTCCACCCGAGGGAGTCACCCCAGGGCCCCCAACCAACATTCCGCCTCGCCCCTAACGCTTCTCCGGTAACCGGAGAGCGCGCCAAGCACCAGGCTGTGTCGTCTTCAGAGCGGTCCTTTAGGCTGTCCCTACCCGAGAGGAGTGAATTCTTGGCCGTTGCGGACTGGCTGCTCGACTCCGACCCCGCGATCCGGTGGCAGGTGATGAGAGATCTGACCCACGAGCCTGCAGACGCGGTCGCCGCCGAGCGTTCGAAGATCGCCACCGAGGGGTGGGGTGCCCAACTGCTGGCCTTGCAGGCACCCGATGGTCAGTGGGGGAAACCTGACATCCCTGCCTGGGGGGAGGCCCTTCCCGACCCCGCCACCCGCAGGCTGCTCCGCGAAGTCCACCGCATCTCAATCGAGGGCCTTGCGAGCTTTCTCGAGGTCGACCCGGGGTCTCTCACCATCTGGGAAAACGGTTCGTCCGACCATCAGGAAGCCGGCATCGAGAGGTACGCGTCCGCCTTGAATTGGATGAGGAACGCGCTCGGCACGTTGAAACCCGAGTGGACATCCACGACTTTCACACTGCTGGTTTTGCGGGACCTGGGCCTCGACCCCGCCAGTGGGCAGGCTCGCAAAGCCGTGCAATTGGTCGCAGACAACAGTAAGTGGGACCACGACGGCCAGGATTACTTCGACGGTGAGGTGGAGCCATGCATCAACGGCAAGGCTGTCGCCATCGGCGCCTACTTTGGCCAAAACGTCGACGGCATCGTCGAACGCCTTCTCGGCGAACAGTTGGCTGATGGCGGCTGGAATTGTGAAGCGGAACGAGGGTCGATCCGCTCCTCGTTCAACTCCACGATCGCGGTTCTCGAAGGACTCCTGGAATGGGAAAGGGCTAGGGGAGACTCCCAGGAAGTAACCGCCACGCGGCGTCGTGGTGAGGAGTACCTTCTGGAACGGCGCCTGCTCCGCCGTCGGTCGACCGGCGAGGTCATCGATCCTTCCTGGACCATGTTCTCGTTCCCGACCCGCTGGCATTACGACGTCCTCAGAGGGCTCGACTATCTCCGCAGCACTGGTGCCGAACCCGATGAGCGGTGCGCCGAGGCGATCGAGCTCGTCGAGAGCAAGCGGGACTCAGAGGGACGCTGGGACCTCGAGAACACCCATCCCGGAGAGGTTCACTTCGAGATGGACGAGGGCGACGGCAAGCCGAGCCGCTGGAACACCCTTCGGGCCATGCGAGTGCTCGCATGGTTTGGCAGCCGCGCCGGATAGTTCGAAAACGCGCGCCCGCGCCCCCTCGCTCCTCAAGAAGAAATCCCATTCGGACGATAAGTCCGGGGAGGAAGGTCCTCGACCAGGAGTGGGTCATGAAGAGGTTACGTCTCGCCAGCAAGCTGTCGTTTGCCATCGTTCCGATAGGCCTTGTTGCCCTCTTGGCGGGTGGGTTCGTGGCCTGGACATTCTTTCAGCGCACCACCGCCCAGGAGCAGGCGTCCCGCGCCGCTGCCACCAGCGTCGAGGCGATGACAACGCTGCGGACCATCTGGTCGGAAGAGCAGGCCGTGGCCTTCGGAACCGTCTCCATGGGCGCGGTCCATGGCGCCGTCGACACCGCCGTTGCCCGTCTCAAAGCGGCAGGCGCGACGCTCGATCCGGCCACCGCGGCGGGCGTCGAGATGATCGCCACCATTGCCCAGGTAGAAACTGCTTTGGATCAGGCCCGGGCTCAGACCGGCGGCTATGACCTTGTCAACGAACTGATCCTCTCGCTGATTTCGGAGGCGACTTTCACCTTCCAAGACGTCGGTGGAAGCCGCGACTTGGCGGCCGCATCCGCCCTCGTCGAAGCCGCTCGTGTGTCCTTTCAACAGGAGCAGCTGTTCCGTTTCTCGGCGGATCTCGATGCGATCGAAGACGACCTTCTCACCCACGAAGGGAGTTTCGACGATTGGATAGTACGAGCGATAGGACTGTCCGCGAAAGCGGCGGGAGTGATGAACAATGCCACGGTTGCCGACATAGCCTCGGTCCCCAGCACTGGCCTACTGGTCGAACGTGACCAGGAGGTCCTCGAGGTTGCTCAATCTATCGCGGCCGAACTTGCGGTTATCGCCGGTCAACAGTCACAGCGCACAAGGATCGAAGCCGCCATGATCGGCGGCGGAACGGTGCTCGTCCTTCTGGTCGCCGGCTGGGCGGCCTTGACGATTGGTAGCTCCATGGTTCGCAGGGTCCGCACTGTTACGAGGGCCGCCCGTCAGGTGGCCGAGGTGGATCTCCCCAATCTGGTAGAGGCCCTCCGCAACCCCCAGGACGACGTCGAGACAGCCCCCTCGGTCGAATTGACCGTCGGTGGTAAGGACGAGGTGGGCGAACTATCCCACTCCTTTGCAACTCTTCACAAGACCCTGATCGACGTCGCCGGGCAGCAAATGGACGTGCTTCGAAAGGGTGTGTCGGAGATCTTCGTGACCTTGGCCCGCCGCAACGGCCAGCTCGTTGACCGTCAGTTGGCACTCATCGACCAGCTCGAGGCACGGGAAGAGGATCCGGAAACGCTGGGCGGGTACTACAAACTCGACCACCTCGCCACCCGCATGCGCCGCAACGCCGAGAGTCTGCTGGTGCTAGCCGGTACCGACACTCCCCGCGTCTGGGCGCGGCCGCTTGATATGAACGACGTCGTGCGGGCAGCTCTTGGCGAGGTCGACGAATATCAGCGTGTTGAGGTGATGGCGCTGGAGCCTGCCCGGCTCTCAGGAGGAGCGGTCACCGACGTCACCCACATGTTGTCCGAGTTGCTCGACAACGCCACTCAGTTCTCACCGCCCACTGATCGTGTGAGGGTCACGGGCCTGTTCGACCAGGACGGGTACCTCCTCACGATCTCCGACCGTGGTCTGGGAATGTCGGATGCGAGGCGAGCGGACATGAACCGGATGCTGGAGAAGCCCCCGGTATTGGGCCTGGCCCTCGATCCGACCCTCGGAATCTATGTGGTCGCCCGCCTGGCGGCCCGCCACGGAATCTCCGTACGACTGGTCCCTGGCGTCCCGGGCACGACGGCCCGGGTCACTATCCCCAGGGTCCTCCTCGAGGTATCGGCTGAACCGTTGCCTCCTGCCGCCGTTACCGACGGTCACCAGGTCAACGACGGGGTCCCTTCCTGGCTCGACGACCATCGGCCCTCCGTTAGGAACGGGGCGAACGGCAACCACACCGACGAGGCAACCCATCGGCTCGCGCCCGCTGCCCGTCCGGGCCCGACCAGTGGCGACAACGGTCTGACAGTTCGCGTCCCGGGACAGACCTTGACGAGCGGCGACCAGGCGAACCTTCCGACGCCGGCCCCGCCGAGGGAGCAGCCAGCACCGACTCTGCCGGCACCGACGCCCGCAGATCTTCAGCCTGATCCGAAACCGAGCGTTGACCCAGTCCGGGTCGGTCTGCCGGTGCGGACGCCGGGGGCGGCTTTCACCGACACCGCGGTTGGCCCCGACAGCACCGCCCCTTCAGAAATGGGGGCCGAAGGGCTCCGCTCGGCCCTCACCGCGTTTCGATCGGGACGCGACTCTGCCGAAAGCGGAGACGACCGAACCGATGTACCCGCCGGGAAGGAAGGACTGCTATGAGTGCGGGCGCCAGCAACCTCAACTGGCTGATCAACCGATTCGCCCTGGCCGTGCCGGCCGTGCGGAAAGCCGTGGTCGTCTCATCGGACGGCCTGCCCATTGCTGTTTCGGCTGGAGTTGACCGAGAGTCGGCCGACAGACTCGCCGCAGTGGCCTCCGGGCTGATCGGTCTCGCCTACGGCTCGGCTGGCCGGTTCGGCGCCGGTCCGGTCTGCAACGTGATCATCGAGATGAAGAACGGATGGCTCTTCGTCACCGGCATCAGCGACGGATCGCTCCTGTGTGTCCTGACAGCCCGATCAGTCGACATCGGCTCCGTCGCCTATGAGATGGCGCTGTTTGCTGAGCGTTCGGGCGAAGTTCTCACACCGGAAGTACGGGAAGAGCTGAAGGCCGAACTGGTTGGCACCGAGTGATCGCAGTGGAAGAACCTGAGCTCGAGGGCAAGCTCATACGGCCGTACACCATCACGGGCGGCCGCACCGGAGACGACCTTCCGCTGATCGCGCTGGAAGCCTTGATCAGTGCCACCCCCACCGCCTTCCGGCTCCGGCACCAATTCCGGTGGGAGGCAGCCCGGATCATCGATCTCACCCGCAAGGAGACCGCGCTCGTCGAGCTGGCTGCCAGACTCGACGTCCCCGTCGGCGCTGTCCGCGTCCTGGTGGCCGATCTCGCCTCGCGGGGCGCGGTAACCATCATCGATCCACCGACGGGCATCGCCACGACCCTTGACGGATATATGTACACAAATCTCCTCCGGAAGGTGCTCGATGGGATCCGAAGCCTCTAACCCTGGTCGCCCAACACCGGTGAAGATCGTGATCGCCGGCGGATTTGGTGTCGGCAAGACCACTTTCGTCGGAGCCATCTCTGAGATCGAGCCCCTGACCAGCGAGGCCATCATCACCCAGGCCAGCGCGGGCGTCGACCACTTGCCGGAACTCAACACCAAGACGACCACAACCGTGGCGATGGACTTCGGTCGCATCAGCCTCAAGAACCATTTGATCCTCTATTTGTTCGGTACACCAGGTCAGGACCGCTTTCATTTCATGTGGCACGAGCTCTCGAAAGGGGCGATTGGCGCAGTCGTACTGGTCGACACCCGGAGACTCGAGGCCTGTTTCGCCGCGGTCGACTTCTTCGAGCGCATCGGAACCCCGTTCCTCGTCGCCGTCAACACCTTCGACGGAGAGCGGCCGTACAGTCTGGATCAGGTGCGGGAGGCGCTGGCGGTGCCCGCGGGCGTGCCCATGGCCTATTGCGACGCTCGCCGGCGAGTTGATGCTCAGGCGATCCTGGCGAAGCTCGTTGAACATGCCCTAGCTACGGCGCTCGAATCTGTTCATGCAACATGAACGGAGCCACGTCATCGAGCCACGAACTCCAGGCGCAGGCGATCATTTCCCACGCCTTGGCCGAGGCTGAGCGTATTCGGTCCGAGGCGCGCAGCCAGGCCGAGCGAGTCGTTGCCGACGCTGAACGGCTTCGCGAACTCGCTCGCCGGGGCGCCCATGAGGCGGCTCAGGAAGCCCGAGGTCATGTGTCCAAAGAGGCTCAACGGCTGCTGGTTGATGCCACCCAGCTAACCGCGGCGGCCCAGAAGGAAGCCGAAAACATGCGGCGGGGAGCAGAAGCGGTGCGCGAGGCTGTTCAACAGCAGATCGAGGAAATCGGTCGAACGGCTGAGGAGATCTACGCCGATGCCACCAAACGGCGGGAGGAGGTCGACAGAATGATCGCCCGGGCCCGCGAGCAAGCCGACCATATCCTTCGCAATGCCCGGCTGGCGGCCGAGCAACGCAGCCGGGAGCTAACCGAGGGTGCCCAGCGCCGCTTGAAAACGGCTCAGGAGGATGCCGATCGAATGATCGAGACGGCGTCACGGACCGCCAAACAACGGATGGCCGAGCTCGAGGCGGCCGAACGTGACCTGATACTGCGGATCAAGCTCCTCGAACAGCGTCACGCGTCCCTCACGGACCAGGCGGCACGGGCGGAGCTGGATCGCGCCTAGCCCCGATTCCGATACTAAGGGAGCGGGCGGCTCATTTTGTGTCGCCTTGATCGCTGCTTCCCGGTCGTCGCGGCCACCCGTCGTACCTCGTCGATTCGTTCAGGGACCAGCAATTCGAAAACAATGATCTTGACCATTGCTGCCACCGGCAGAGCGAGGAGGGCCCCGACGAGCCCGGCCAGCGATCCCCCGATGAGAATCGCGATGATGACGCCCACCGGGCTCAGATCGACTGCCCGATTCATAACCCGGGGTGCAATCACGAAATTCTCGATGAGTTGATAGACGAGCAGGATGGCAATTGCGCCAATCAATATTCCCGGACCCTGAAACGCCGCCACGACAGCAACTCCCGCCACGCCGAGAATCGCGCCGAGGACGGGTATGAGATCGGTAAACGCCACCCATGCTGCCAGGACCAGGCTGAATCGAAGACCGAGTAGTTGAAACGCCGCAAACGCGACCGATCCCGATATGAGGCTTATCCAGAGGTTGCCAACGAGGTAGTTGGCGATCAAGTCAGTCGACCCGTTGGCGACATAAAGAAAGTCCTCGCGGTGCTGAGGGCGGAGCAACCTGGTCACCCACATCTTCAGTTGGGGAACCCGAAAGGCCAGGTAGGGCGTAACGGCCAACACTGTCACAACGTTGAAGAGCGTGCCGCCAACCGAGGAGACCAACCCAAGGGCGGCGACTCCGGCACCAGGTTGACCGTCGGTGCCTGCGACCCAGGAATCGAAGTCAAACGACTGAAACATCGACCCTAGAAACCCCGGTGCCTCCCGCAGTCGCTCGACGAAGGTCGGGATCTCGGCCACGAGAGCTGTGAACTGTTCGGTGAGGAAGGGGACCATGACGGCGGCAAATCCCGCCATGACGATCAGACCGGCCACCAAGATCGTCGCCAACGCCCATCCCCGACCCATACCCCGCTTCTCAAACCACCCGATGGCGGGCTGAAGCCCTATCGCCAGCACCAAGGACGCCACCAGGACCAGTACGACGCTGCGAAGGAGCCATGTGACCAAGAACCCCAAGACCACCAGAACGATGACCGCCGCCACGCGAGCCCAGTAGCCCACGGGTGGCCACTTTTTCAGGTGATCGGTCGAGTTGGTGGTGTTCCCTCGTTGGTCAGGGGGTCGGGTTTGCATCGGCCCCGGTGGTTACCCGTTTCCAGCTCGCCGAAACCCTGCGGCCGCTATGTCTTTACCGCCGGCATTTGATGGCCACCGAAAGTCAGCCCGTCGCGGCGACGACTGCTGGGCCGAGCCGTCGACGCAGGCGGACCAGGGCCACCGCGGGAATCACCACCAGGCTGGCGCCCAGGATCGCCAGCAACTGGAAGCCGCCTACCTGGAGGAGCGCCCCGGCCGAGACGGCGGCGACCGCTGAAGAAGTCCACGTCACGCCATCGACCACTCCCTGCAGACGAGCGCGCAGAGCGGGCTCCAAGCCCTCGCCCACCAACGCGCTGGCGGAAACGAAGCCAAGGTTCCAGCCGAGGCCCAACAAGAAAAGCGAGGCAACCAGGAGCGGCGTGGAGGATGCCGGCGACAGGGCGGCCATCAGCGCGGCGACCAACAGGACGACCTGACCGCTCATCATCACCGGAACCCGGCCAAAGCGATTTGCCAGTTTCCCGGTGACAGGGGAGAAAGCGAACATCCCGAAGGTGTGACCACCGATGACGAGTCCGATCAAACTCAATCCGTGGCCGTGGTCGCGGATGTGGATCGGAGTGCCGGTCATGATCAGCACCATGACCAGCTGTCCAACCACTAGGGCCACCAGAGCAAGACGCACGTTTGGCCGAGCCAGTCCGGCAGCCAGACCGGGACGCGTGCCGATCGTGGATTCAGGTGAGTCGGCGACGGTCAGGCGAGACGGATCCGGTCGCAGGGCAACTAGATAGAGGATCATGGCGAGACTCAT
>JAICND010000296.1 GCA_025929005.1 Acidimicrobiia bacterium | reverse complement strand
CTCGATGTTGTCGAGCACACCCCAGTCACCTGCCACCAGTCGGTCGCCGGGGTCGCCGAAGAAGAACTCGGCATCGGCGATTCCCTGAGTGTGGGTGTTGCGGAAGTAGACGAATCCAGTCGACTCACGGTGCAGACCCACCGTGTCGAAACCGTCTCCGTTGAAGTCACCGACAAAGGGCTTGTCCCCAGGGTTGCCGAAGATGTAGGAGAACTCCGCGGCGCCCAGCCCACCATCGTTGGCGCCGAGGGCGTTGATCACATAGATCCGTGACTCCGATGCTCGATAGATCGAGACCGTGTCACATCCGTCGTTGTCGAAGTCGCCGGCGAGAGGGATGTCTCCCGGATTGCCGAAGAAGAACCTGATGTCGGCGATGCCCTGGGTGTTCGAGTTGCGCAGGTAGACGAACCCGTCCGACTGACGGTAGAGCCCGGGAGTGTCGACGCCGTCGCAGTCCCAGTCCCCGGCCATGGGGAAATCGCCCGGGTTGCCATAGAAAAACGAGGTGATGCTGCCGCCGAAGCCACGCAGATGCCAGGCGCCCGTCGCCGGATCGACCAGACCGACTCGATCCGTTCTCTGGTCGGCGTCGATCGCTTGTGGATCGATCTCCTGGGCCTGGGCCGGCTCGGGCTGCGGGAGTGCAACCAGCGAGGCAAGAACCGCAACGACGAGAAGAACTCTCCTGACCATTGTCTACCCCCAGCTATACGGTCGTAAGGGCCCTTCCCAGACCCACATATTTGAACGTAACCGCCGGTTCCTGCCTAAGCAAATGATTGTTGCCGACCGCATCTCGTGGCGGGCCGACACCAAGGGTGGTCGAGGGCGACACGGGACAGGCCCGACCGGAGTCGGGCCTGTCCCGCTGTACGGAGAACGCCGTCAGGTCTGGAGGCCAGCCTCGACGTCGAACTCGATCTTGAACTTCTCGGAGACGAGGACGCCGCCGCTCTCCAGGGGCACGTTCCAGGTCAGACCCCAATCCTTCCGGTCGATCTCACCTGTGATCGTGAATCCTGCCTTGACGTTGCCGTATGGGTCGCTGGTCCCGCCCTCGAAAACGAGGTCGAAGGTGACCGGACGGGTGATGCCGCGGATGGTGAGATCGCCGGTGAGCTTCCAATCATTCCGCGAAGGCTCGACGGCCGTCGACTTGAAGGTGATCAGTGGATGCTGCTCCGAGTCGAGGAAGTCGGCGGAGCGAAGGTGGTTGTCACGATCGGCGGTCCCGGTGGTGACGGAGGCGGCTTTGGCCTCGAAGTCGACCGAGGATTCGCGGGGGTCTTCGGCGACGACGATCGAGGCGTCGAACTCCTCGAAGGTGCCACGAACCTTGGTCACCATCAGATGTCGGGCGGTTATGCGAAGGTCGCTGTGGTTGTGGTCGATGCTCCAGTTCCCCGCCACGGGAACACTGCGGCCATCGACGGTGCGGGTTGCGGACATTGCGCTTCCTCCAATTCTAGGGTAGAGAGGTTATTGAACTATCAACTATTGTGAGTTCAGCAATATTCCCACGGTCGCAATTGTCGACAGCCATTTGCGCGACCACTCTGCGTGGCGTACATTTCGCGGCTTCGCGGTGAGAGAGCGCTTTGGGGGTTTAGGTGAGACGGATCCTTCTTTTGTTGGCGACGGCTTTGGTCGCGTCATTGTTCGCAGCGCCGGTCGCCGGCGCACAGACAGATGAATCGGAGGGCGACTTCACAATCGCCACCGTCGATTCCGATCAGGTGACCGATCGTGTAGGCCTGATCGATCCGGTGACCGGGATCTGGCACATACGAGGAGCCGGAGGAGCGGTGAACAGCTTCTTCTATGGCAACCCGGGCGATTTCCCCATGGCCGGGGACTGGGACTGCGATGGCATCTCCACCCCGGGTCTCTATCGCCAGTCCGACGGGTTCGTCTACCTGCGAAATTCGAACACCGAGGGCATCGCCAACATCCGGTTCTTCTTCGGGAACCCCGGTGACATCCCCCTTGCCGGTGACTTCAACGGCGACGGCTGTGACACCGTCTCCATCTACCGAGCATCGGAGTCACGGATCTACATCATCAACCAACTCGGTGCCAACGATGGTGGGCTCGGCGCGGCCGACTTTTCTTACATCTTCGGCAACCCCGGTGACAAGCCGTTCGTCGGTGACTTCGATGGCGATGGCGTCGACACCGTGGGTCTCCATCGTGAGACGACCGGGTTCGTCTACTTCCGCAACAGCCACACCCAGGGCATCGCCAACGCCGAGTTCTTCTTCGGCGACCCCGGTGATCGACTCGTGGCCGGCGACTGGGGTGTAGTCGACGACGTCGACAGCCCGGCGATCTTCCGTCCCTCGCTCGCCCGCTTCTTCTTCCGGTACACCAACACCCAGGGCAACGCCAACGAAGAGATCCAGATGGGCTCGTTCCAGATGCTCCCGGTGGCCGGATCCTGGACCGTGAAGCTGGGCCTGGCCGGCACCCTGCCCAAGGCGATCGTGGACCTGCCCTACGCGGCATCCTTGAAGCCGGTTGGCGGAACGGGGCCGTACACCATCACCAAGACCTCAGGCCCGGCCTGGGTTTCGGTCAACAACAACGGGCGCTTTTCGGGTACGCCACCACTGGTGGGCACCTTCAGCGTGGGGATCACTGTCACCGACAGCAAGGGATTGACGGCCAACCAGTTGGTGCCGCTCACCGTCCAGGACGGGTGTGACACCAACAACCAGATCCCGGATGCCGAGTGTCTGGCACTGGTCGCCCTCTACAAGTCGACCGGGGGGAGAGGCTGGGTCGAGGACACCAACTGGTTCACCACTCCGCCATGCGATTGGTTCGGTGTGGATTGCGCCGGTGGTCATGTGACCGAGCTGGTGCTCGAGGGGACTGCCAATAATGGGAACAACCTCAACGGGCCCATCCCGCCTTCGATCGGGGCGCTCACCTTCCTGACCAGGCTCAATCTCCAGCACAACTCGCTCCTGACCGGGGCGATCCCGACCCAGATCTCGACGATGCCCACGCCAGGTGCGATCACCGCGTAGCCATCGGTCACGCACTCGATCGCGCCATTCTGCCGCTTGACCGCGACGACGTGGGGCGAATGTCGGAAGTCGAGCTCGGTCCGCGGTGTCGCCGCGT
>JAICND010000200.1 GCA_025929005.1 Acidimicrobiia bacterium | reverse complement strand
TCTGGGAGCGGCTGATTTTCTTCATCCTCGTCATCACTGTTATGACTACCAGCGCGCTTCTTTATGGCGACTAGAACCCAGCCTCGAGGCCGGACTATCGGCGCCCAGGAGGATCCGAGCTACCCGCGTTGCTGGTGGTGCAAGAAAGTCCCTGTCCGCAATAGCCCTTATGTGAGTCCTGAGGCCAAAGTGCCGGGGATGATTTACCGGGTCTGCGGGCCAGACTGTGGGGACCGGCCAGAGAACGTGGTCGTGTACGCGGAGAAAAGGTGACGACCGACACTTTGATCTTTCAGCGTTCGAATGGGGAAGGCCCGTTCGGTAACTCGCTCGAAGATCCAGGCGAATTTCACAAACGAATTACCCGGTCGATCAGGAGCCGCGAGGAACTTGGTTGGCAAGTCCGGCAGATCGTCCAGGTTCAGGACCATCACGCTTTCTTCGTCGTGTTTGAGAGGAAGGAGCGGCCGTGAGTGACGAGCTACGAGAGGCGCTTGATTGGCTGGATGGCTACAACTGGCATGGTGGTCCCTCGCTTTTCTACGACGAGCGGCTAAAGCGCCATGAAACCGTGAGAGCCGCCGCCAGAGAACGACTAGCCCAGCTTGAAGCTGACCCTGAGTTGGTGGAGCGGATCGCTAGCGCACTTCACGATATCGACGAAAGCGACCATGAGGCCGAATCTCACCCACTAAGAGAGTGCTGGGACGCTGCCATAGAAACGTACCTTCGGAACGCTCGGGCCGTACTCGCCGCAATATCAACCCCTACTCCTGTGGAGGAATCGTGAACTACCTAGAAGCTCGCATGGAGGAGCGGCTGTCAATCATTCATTGGTTGGAAGCCGAAGCGCGACAAGAGACGACGCCAAGTTGGCGCAATGCCTACCTGATGTGCGCCAAGAAGCTCAAAAACCTTGCCTCCACTTCTGAGGTGGCCGGCCTAACGGTAAGGCCGATAACTGTCCCGGGCAAGTGAACCGCGTCCACTGGCCCTCCCTCGTCCTCACCCTCATCTTCCTACTCTTGGCGATCTGGGCCGTCCTCCATATGCCGGTCGGACCAGAGGCCGCGTGTAGGGCGGAAGGAAAAGAGTGGTTCTACGACCTGAGGAGATGTTTGTGAGAGACGAATACCGGCAGTTGGAGAAAAGCAATGTCTGGCACTTCCATCCAGAATGCCAGCACTATCGACAGATGGACGAAGATTGGAGCGTAAAGGCACGACGTTATGTGGTGAGGGAACAGGAACCGACAACCGGCGAACTTTGTAACGAGTGTCTGGCGAAAGAACGGCGTCAATTAGCCTGACCGTGTGACCGCCATCTTCGATCCGGCCAAACCGAAGCACGGCAAGCGGCAGACCAAGTCCTCTGCCCAGCTTGGGTCCCGGCCCACCGACATCCTCCGAGCCCCTTCCAAGCCCAAGAAGGTCGCTGACAACTGGGGCGTGATCGAAGACATGGCCGAGTGGCCCTACCCCGACCCCGACACGGCTCTCGCGGTCCCCGAACCTTCCATCGACGACGTTCTCCCCACCGACCAGGAACTTCCCTCCGACATCGTTCCCTACTCCGAATACGAACCTTGGGGCCGACGCTCAGACGAGACCGATACCGAATACAAATACTTCCTCGCCTACCGCGCCCAGGGTTTCGGTCGGCAACTCCAAGGCGTCTGCACCCGGTTCAACGTCTCCCGCATCCATATCGGTGAGATCGCCAAGCGCAACGAGTGGCACGCGCGCGCGGTCGCCTGGGACATCGAGCGGGAACGGGTCTACACCCAGGAAATGCTCAATGGCACTCGAGAGATGGCGCGCAAGCACGTCAGGATCGCGGAACGGGGCCTCAAAGTGCTCGCTTCCGTCTTCGACGAGGTCGATACCCGGCTCGAGGACCCCGACTTCGTCACCCAGCTAAAGAAGATCCCGCCCAAGGCTCTCATCACCTTGGCGCAACGGTCCGCCGCAGTGGTCCCTAACCTGATGGCAGCTGAACGCCTGGCCCGCAATCTCCCCACTGACATCCATGAAGTCCGCAGCACCCAAGACGAGCCCCACACGATTGAGGAGCTAGCCGAACTTGTCTTTGCTCTCGCCGCCGTCCTCCCAGAGCAACCTGGAATTATTGAGGGAACGGTTATCGAAGATGACGCCGGAAGAACTGTCGAAATTCCGGCGTCGGACGACACCGAAACTTAACCACTTCATCCCGGTTCGCCCGACCAAGCAACAGACCGTCTTCCTCCTCCTCGACGACGTACTCGAGGTCCTGTTCGGTGGTGCGGCCGGCGGTGGGAAATCCGAAGCCTTGCTCATGGGCGCTGCCCAGTACGTCGATGTGCCCGGCTACTCGGCCATCCTTTTCCGTAAAACCTTCCGAGACCTTGCCCTTCCCGGCGCCTTGATGGACAGGAGCAAGAAGTGGTGGGACAACTCGAAGGCCAAGTGGTCGTCGTCGGATTACAACTGGACCTTCCCGTCCGGCGCCAAGATCCAGTTCGGGTACTTGGAACACGAGGGCGATGAGACCCGATACCAATCGGCCGAGTTCCAATACATCGGCTTCGACGAGCTCACCCAGTTTTCCGAGCAGGCTTACACCTACATGTTCAGCCGACTCCGACGTACGACCAAGCTCCATGTCCCTCTGAGGTTGCGGGGCGCGACCAACCCTGGTGGCAAGGGGCACGAGTGGGTGAAAAAGCGATTCAACCTCCCATCCGGCCGCGTTATCGAGGAAGGGGCTGAGAGAGCGTTCGTGAGGTCGCTGATCGACGACAACCCCTACCTGGACATCGAAATGTACGAACGGAGCCTCGAGGAGTTGAGTCCCATTACCCGCGCCCAGCTGCGATCGGGCGATTGGACGGCGGCGAACTCAGGCGGCAAATTCCGGCGTGAGTGGTTCACGATCATCGGCAAATCCGACATCCCCGATCGCCGGCACTGGCAACGGATCGTTCGTCACTGGGACCTCGCGACACAAGAAAAGACCGAACACGTCCCTGACCCCGACTGGACGGCCGGATGCTCGATGCTGCGGGTCGGTGCCCTTCCTCCCTCCATTCGCGATTGGATGATGGAGACCGGCCAGACCCCTCCTCCCCCGCCGTACTGGATCGTTCTCCATGTCGCCCGCTTCAGGAAGAACGCAGGAGACGTGGAGGAAGCCATCGCCGCCCTATCCGCCAATGACGGCCACCATCGCCCGGTCTCGATCGAGCAAGAGCGGGGCGCGAGCGGCGCCGGGATCGTGGCTGCTTACCGGCGACACGTCCTCCCCCACACCAAGACCGTCATCCCCGTCTGGGCCAAGGGCACCAAGGAAGAACGAGCCGCGGTCGCGGCCGGGTTTGCGAAGGAAGGAAGGGTCTTCTTGGTCGAGGGGGAATGGAACGAGCCCTTCCTTGACGAGTTGTCGATCTTCGGGATCCCCGACGTGCATGACGATCAGGTGGACGCGTTCAGCGGCGCGTTCAAGGCCCTCGACAAGTTGGATTTCATCGAGGACCAGCCACAGGCGGCACAGCACTGATCGACAGTTGACGTTCCCTAATCGGAACGCTAATTTCCGGTCCCCGGTTATCGAAAGGACATCGTGATTAACCAGAACTACGGGCCAGAGGACTACGACGACGGCCTGGTGGACAAGTACCACGTTTTCAAGTCCCCATCAGGCGTTGACATCTCGAGGGCTTACGCCTCTTACGCCGGCCAGAGCTACATCGGCGGCGGCGAGATCTCAGGGACGATGAGAGAAGTGGAATCGTTCGTCTTTGTCCTCAAGCCCAACCATGACCACCATGCGCGAGTCGCGATCGCGGCCTACGCGGCCTCTTGCGCAGTCGAGAAGCCCGTCCTCAGTCAGCAGCTGTTGCAGATGGTCGAGGACGGGGAATGGGGGGACGATTGAGGCAACGTCTCGGGGCGCTCTTTTTCGTTGCCATCATCGCCTGTGGGAGTCAGGTGGAGTGTGTGACTAGTGGCGGCGATACTGCCGTGTGTGACCTAACCGACAACGTGTTCGCTCGGGGAAGGTGCAGAATCAACAACCGAGCCCATACCACCTGCTATGACGAGCAGGGCATAGTTATCTCGAGGGATGGAGAGCCGGTCGAGAGGCCATGAAGCCCACCTTCGAGCGCGTCGCCGGGCTCGCCCTCTATCTCCCCAACCACCCGGCCGACCCGATGCCGCCCACCCTCTACAACCGCTTC
>JAICND010000215.1 GCA_025929005.1 Acidimicrobiia bacterium | reverse complement strand
CTCGTCGACCAGGATGATCTCGAGACCGCGGTTGAGATAACCCATCTCGCGTAACCGGCCGGAGATCGTGTCGAAGTCGAACTCGGTGGTTTCGGTGAAGATTTGTGTGTCGGGCCAGAAGGTGATCGTGGTGCCGCTGCTTTTTTTCCAGGGCTTGCCTTTGTCAATCTTGTGGAGAGGCTTGCCTCGAACGAAGCTCTGAGTCCACACGAACCCGTCGCGCCTCACTTCGGCGTCGAGACGTTCGGCCAGGGCATTGACGACGGAGATGCCAACTCCGTGCAGACCGCCGGAAACGGTGTATGCACCCTGTTCGAACTTGCCCCCGGCGTGAAGAGTGGCGAGCACGGTGGTTAGCGCCGACTGCTTCGTCTTGGGGTGATAATCGACGGGGATGCCGCGCCCGTTGTCGACGACTCTGATGCCGCCGTCAGCCAACAAGGTGACTTCTGTGCGAGTTGCGAAGCCGGCCATGGCCTCATCGACGGCGTTGTCGACTACTTCCCAAACCAAATGGTGAAGCCCGCGGGGACCTGTCGATCCGATGTACATGCCGGGCCGTTTGCGTACGGCTTCAAGACCCTCGAGGACGGTGATGTCTCTGGCGTCGTAGGTCGCTCCACCGGCTTCGGTGCGGGCGGTGCGACGCTTGGATGTTGGTTCGGTCGATCGGTTCATTGAGGGGCTGGGTCCATGGTCATTTTTTCTGCGTTCCGGGCGAGTTTCTAGCCTTCTGCAACCCTCCTGAGGAGAGCCCATTTCGTGGCAAGTGGCGGCAGTTTGATGCCGCCACTACACGCTTGTAAGTATACCTCGCCGGACCTCCCAATCTGCCGATAACGAAAGGAAAAAAGGGCCGTCGGGACTGGTTCAGACCCGGCCCGGAGGCACGACCCTGACCGACTCGACGAAGCCTGCTCCCAGGGTCTCATCGAGCCGTCGCATGAGGTCACCCACGCCGTATCGCAACATCGAGACGAAAGCGGGTGCAGAGGCCTCGACGACCAGCTCTTTCTGCCTCACATAGAGGGGGGTCGACTGGCTCGCCCACGGCTCTCCCGCCACTTCTTTCCACGTCTGCGCCAACTCGTTGAAGGCCGACGGGGCGGGCACTCCCATCCGCCCCAGCACTGCCTCGAGCAAGGACTCGATCGACTCCGGTTGGCTCATCGGATCATCCCCGCTTCGACATGCCAGGTCTTGCCCGGCACCGGGATCTCCTCGGGATGGGTGGTGCTGATCATCGTCTGCGAAGAAGGGAGGGCGGCGGTGAGATGGCTGGCCCGCTGCGGGTCGAGCTCGGAGAACACGTCGTCGAGAATCAACACAGGATTCGAAGCGGTGAGACGATTGACAGCAGAATGAGTGGCCAGTCGCACTGACAGAGCGAGAGTGCGTTGTTCGCCTTGACTCGCCTGAAACCGCGAGGGATGACCATCGATCGTGAAGCGGAGGTCGTCGCGGTGGGGTCCAGCACCGGTGACGCCCAGCTCCCAATCGGGGCGACGCCTGCGCACCAAAGCTTCCAACAGCGCAGTTGCCCACTCGGCTGGCGGAGTAGTGGGGTCGGCGGTGCCACCCCATTCCGACTCGTACTGAATCGACACCTGTGATGGATGACCTGCCACCTGTGCGTAGGTGGCCGACAAACTGGTGGCGAGTTCCTGTACGGCCCGAGCTCGCCGCGCCATGACCCGCCCGGCCGCCAGGGCCAATCGCGAGTCCCACACTTGGAGGGTCGTCTCGTCACGGCTGCCCGCGCGCAGAAACGAGTTGCGCTGACGAAGGGAGCGTTCGTATTCGGATTGGTCAAGGTCAGCGGCCGGCCACAGCTGCACGGCGACTTCGTCGATCATCTCCCGACGGCCTCCCGGGCTGCCTTTGATAAGGTCGAGATCCTCGGGAAGAAAGGTCACCACCCGCACCACGCCCAGCAGCTCGGCCCGCCGGTTGAGGGACTTCTGATCAAGCCGGACGCGGCGTCGACCCTTGCGATTGATCTCGACTTCGATGAGGGCACTGCTCTCCCCTCGCAGGACCTCGCCTCTCACGACAGCGGAAGGCTGGGTTTCGGTAACCAGCGCTTCGTCAGGGGCGCTCCGAAAGGACCTCAGTGTGGCCAGATAGGTCAACGCTTCGAGGAGGTTGGTTTTACCCGCGCCGTTGTCTCCTACCAGTATGTTGACGCCTGGATCAGGGTTCCAACGCAAGTCCTGATAAGAACGGAAATTGGAGAGTGAGATCCAAGAGAACATCAGACGTTCGAATCGGGAGAAGTCGATTCTGGCTCACCTCTCACGTCTCACGTCTCACGCCTCAGATTCGGACCGGCATCAGCAAGTACAAGAACCCACCGTCGTCGTCGCCATCGATGACACTCGGTTTGAGGCCGTCGATGACCCGAAGACGGATCTTGTCACCGGCAACCGCACCGACTCCGTCGGCTAGGTAGCGCGGGTTGAAGGCGATCAACACCTCCTCTTCGCCAGTGAACTCGCCGGCCAAATGTTCGGCCTCGGCTCCAACGTCCTGGCGGGTGACGGTGACCTCGACGCCGCCTTCGCCGATCCGCATGCGCACCGGGATGTGGTCCTCGGCAACCAGCGCAACCCGACCCAACGCATCGAGGATCGCCTCTTTTTCGACGATGACCTGCGTGCTGTAGCTTTCGGGCAGGAGCGAGCGATACTTGGGGAAGGTTCCTTCGATCATCCGCAACCGCAGGCTCCCCTTATCGGAGCTGAACACAGCCTCGCGGGCGGTGAGGCCGGCTGTCACCTTGGCGGCGCCGATCGTGCGGGCCAGTTCGCGGAGCCCGCGGGCGGGCACCAGACCCTGTCCGACCATTCCCATACCTGGCATGTCCCGCACCGCCAGCCGGTAACCATCGGTGGCAACCACGCGCAGTCCCTGGTCGCCTGGCTCGAACAGCACTCCGGTGAGGATGGGCCGGGCGGCATCGGAGGAGGCCGCCACGACCACCTGGGCCAATCCTGCTGCTAACTCCTCGCCGTCGACCTCGACCCCTTCTGTCGGCGAATCGTCGAGGGAAGGGAAGTCCTCGACGTTGAGAAGCCGAATCGAGAAACGGGGCCCCTTCCCCTCGATCTCGGCTTCGCTGTCGTTGGTGGCGATAGTGACCGCTCCGGGAGGCATCTTCCTGACCGCCTCCCCCAGCAGCCGTCCGGGCACCATCGCCCGTCCCTCTTCCAAAACCTCCACCTCACCGGAGGTCCTGATGGTGATCTCAAGGTCGGTCCCGGTCACCCGTAACCGACCAGCACTGGCCTCACAATGAAGTCCCTGGAGCACGGGGAGGGCCGTCCGCGCAGCCAGAGCCCGATTGGCGCGGCTGAAGAGATCGGCCAGGTCGTCGCGCTCGGCGCGGATTCTCACGTGATCTTGTTCCCTTCTTCTGTCACTGGTTTCTTATCTCAAGAGTAAAAGCATTAGTAGGGCTTGTGGAGATGTGGACAGTGCTTAATTCTCCTGATCTCCACTGGCTGAACCCGTCCACAGGCGGTTGTGGATCACCAGATCATTGTCCACCGGGTCCGCTGAGCTCGTGGCCGCCAAGGGGATAACCGTCATGATTTCCTCAGGTGCTGGGACAGCGTGTGGATTCGCTCGAACACTGAGCGGTCGCCGCGGATAATTCTCTTGACCTTCTCCACCGAGTGGATGACGGTGGTGTGGTCGCGATTGCCGAAGTTCTCGCCGATCTTGGGGAGGGAGAGGTCTGTGAGCTCGCGGCACAAGTACATCGCCACCTGCCGGCAGAGCACTAGGGGTTGACGTCGACTGGGCCCCTGGACATCAGCGACCGAGAAGCCGAAGGACTCGGCTGTCGCCTGGATGATCTCTGGGGCGGTCAACTTCTTGCCATGGAGACCGGGGACGAGGTCACCAAGAACGTTTTGAGCCATCTCCACATCGATCTTGCGGTGCGTGAGGGCCGCGAAGGCGGTGACTCTGGTGAGGGCACCCTCCAACTCGCGGATGTTGTCGGATACCGCCACGGCGATGAACT
>JAICND010000231.1 GCA_025929005.1 Acidimicrobiia bacterium | reverse complement strand
TACCCCGGTCGCCCGGTATCACCGCGGGCGATCGCGACCAACTCGGCGGCCGCCTCGCGGCCCCGGGATGACTTGGGCAACCCCGCCAGCATTCGTGACAGCTCAGCGATCCGATGTTCGCCATCAATCTCGCGGACAGTGGCCAGGTTTTCGATTCGCTCGACCACGAAGTGGCTATCGGCGAAGGCAGCTACCTGGGGGAGATGGGTCACACACAGAATCTGACAGTCATTGGCCAGAGCCCCGAGCTTTCGTCCCAGCTCAAGGGCGGTGCTGCCTCCAACGCCGGCGTCGATCTCATCGAAGACCAGGACCTCAGCCGAGGCCTTGCCGGCACCCCCCCGGGCTGCCAACCGGAGACTTAGAACGAGGCGGGAAATTTCGCCGCCGCTGGCGACTTTCGACACCTCTCCGAGCTGGAGACGCCGATCCGAGGCGAACAGCAGCTTTACCTGATCGGCGCCGGTTGCGGTGGGCTCACTGTCAAGAACTTCAATGGACACGACCGGGTCTATCAGCCCCAGCTCGCGTAGATGGCTCATAGCTCCATCGGCGAGGACGCCGGCGGCCCGCCGCCGTGCCTGCGCCAGAAGCGCTCCCTGCGAGGCGACTTCGGCCTGGGCCCGAGCGAGCTCGGCGTCGATGGAATCTGCGTTGCTCAAGAGCCCGATCAGCTCATTGCTGCGGCGACTGGCCTCGACTCCGAACTCAAGCACATCGTTGAGGGTCGGACCGTACTTGCGGCAAAGCTCGCCCAGCAGGGTGAGACGCTGGTCCACTTCGATGAGCGCTTCGGGGTCAGCGGAGATCGCCTCGGCTGCCAATCGGATGGAACGACCTAGTTCTCGTAGAATCTCCGCAGCCTCCCCCGACTCCGCGGCGAGCGACTCCAGATCCCGGTCGAGCCGCGCACTCTTCCGCACCTCCGATACTGCCTCCCCAAGAGACTCTGCGCTGGCCTCGGTCAATGAGGTCGCAGCATGCAGCTGAGTGGCGAGCGCCTCGGCGTTTCGTAACCGTTCAGCCCGCTTCTCGAGCTTGGCGGCATCCCCAGGGCTGAACCCGGCCCGGGCGATCTCCTCCGCCTGGAACCGGGTCAAATCGAGTTCTCGGGCCAGCGCTCTCACGTCGCCGCCCAGAGTCGATCGGGCCTGCTCTAACTCCCCGGCAGCGGCGCGGGCCGACCGGTAGGCATCGAATGCGACCAGACCCTCGGCGTCAAGAAGGCCGTCCACCAGGGAACGCACCTCGCTCTGACGGGTGAGGAAGATCTGATCGTTCTGACCGATGATCTCTACCAGGCTGCCGATTCTCTCCTCGAGGATTTTGCCCGAGGCGAGAGAGCCGTTGAGGTATGCCCGGCTCCGGCCCTCCCGTGGCAGGCGGCGTCCCGCCACAACTTCCTCACCTTCGATCAGGAAGCGACCTTCCACGATCGTTTCGTCCCCAAACGGGCCCACCAGATCAGGACGAGCATCGGCCCCGAGGAGGAGTCGCAGGGCACCGAGAAGCATGGTCTTGCCAGTGCCGGTCTCTCCTGAGACCACGACCAGTCCGCGCCCGGGACACACCCGCGTCTCTTCGATCAGGCCGAGATTGCGAACGACCAACTCGTCGAGCATCAGCTGAGCCGGAACTTCCGTTTGACGGTGGCCGCAAAGGATCCGCGGTCCAGGGTGAGAAAACGGGCTGGTTTGACGCCCTGTCGGATCTCCACCATGTCCCCCTCCTCCAGAACGCTCGATTCAAGGCCATCGATGCTGACTCGCACCGGACGATCAGCTACCACTTTGATCTCGATGACCGATTGAGCGTTGAGCACGAGCGTGCGCCCGAACAGAGAGTGGGCTGCTACCGGGGTTAGAAGAATCGCATCAATGACCGGATCGACCAGCGGCCCCCCTGCCGAAAACGAGTACGCCGTTGACCCAGTGGAAGTAGCCACGACAAGACCGTCAGCCCGGTAGGTTAGGAATTGCTCACCGTCGATGGTGGCGGCGAGAGAAACCAGCCGCTGGCTATGGATCTTCTCCACGACGATGTCGTTGATGCCAGTTTCGGTGCGGCCGCCCGGGAGGGTGGCGGCGATCGTCATCCGGGATCGTTCGGCCATCTCGTTGCTGGCCAGCGCCTTGAGCACGGGCTCTAGATCCGTCGGCTCGGCTTCGGCCAGGAACCCGATCGTCCCCAGATTGAACGCCAGGACCGGGATATCGAGCGCCAAAGCCTGGCGGCTGGCAGCCAGGACGGTGCCATCCCCCCCGATGGCGACCATGACGTCGGGTGGTTTTCCCTTCTCGAGCGTATGTTGCACGACTCTTGAGGCGGCGTCATCGCCCACGATGACAAATCCCTGGGCGGTGGCGGCTTCTGCGAACCGGTTGGCGAACTCCCTAGGTTCGGGACGAAGGGCATGGACGATGAGACCGAGGTTCACTTCATCGCCTCTTGGCCCATACGAAGAACTCCTGGTTGCCCCGCTGCCCCAGAAGTGGTGACGTCATCTCCCCCACGGTATCGAGTTCTGCTTCTCCCAAACAGGCCTTTGCCTTGGCAACGGCTTCCGCCTGAAGAATCGGGTCTCGCACCACCCCCCGGCCGATGGCCAGGCGACCAACTTCGAACTGAGGCTTCACCAAGATGACGGCGTCTCCACCAGGGGTGGTGACCCGGGCCAGGTGGCGGGCGACCGAGCACAGAGAGATGAAGGACAAATCAGCCACCACCAGGCTGAAGGGTCCTCCGACGGCCTCCGGATCGAGGTCGCGTATATCGACTCCCTCGAGAACAGTGACCGACTCATGAGCGGACAGCTTGCGGTCGAATTGGCCACTCCCCCGGTCGACCGCAACCACTTCATTGGCGCCCAAAGAGAGAAGACAGTCCGTAAACCCTCCCGTCGAGGCTCCCACATCAAGTGCCCTCACACCCTCCACTTTGATCGGGAACTGTTCGAGGGCGGCGGCGAGCTTCTCTCCGCCCCTGCTCACGAATCTCGGCCCGGGGACGATCGTGATCGCCTCTGCCTGACCAACGGTCGTCGAGGGTTTGGGAATCCGTCCACCAGCCAACAGCACCCGGCCGCTCGTAATCAGGTGCTGGGCCTCGCTCCGGCTGCGCACCAACCCGCGTCGGACCATTTCATGATCTAACCGGCTCAGTCGGAGCGCTCCTCATCAAGCTCATCAAGAGCCTCGGCCAACTCTTCGGCGAGCTGACCGGCGGGGTCGGGGAGGTCAGCAGGATCGAGATCGAGCATTCCCTCCAACTTCGTCGTTAGTTTTTCGAGGAGCCCGTCCGCAGGGACATGCGTACTATCCATGCCCCCATTATCACCGTCGGGAGGCTGGAAACCACCCATGCTGCCGATTCGCGATCTCAACCCGGCCCGACGCCCCGCCATCGTCAACTGGCTTCTGGTGGCGCTCACTGCCTTCGTATTCTTCGTCATCCAGCCGGGAGAGGACGTCACGGTCCCTTCTGAAGACTTCCTCTATGCCATGGCGGCTATTCCATGCGAAGTGGTCACGGGCGAACCTCTCAGCCCCGCCGAGATCGATGGTGCCAGTTGCGCTGTGGATGACGGCAGTGCGGCCTTCCCGGAAAAAAACGTCCTGTTCTCCGTCATCGCTTCGATCTTCTTTCACGGTGGTGTTTTGCACCTCGTCTCGAACCTCTGGGTTCTCATCATCTTCGGCAATAACATCGAAGACGCCTACGGGCACCTCACCTATCTGGGGTTCTATTTGCTGGCTGGGATTGCTGCTGCGGCCGCTCACATCTTCGTGCATCCGGAGAGCACAATTCCGGTGGTGGG
>JAICND010000442.1 GCA_025929005.1 Acidimicrobiia bacterium | reverse complement strand
TATGCCAGCGTTGGCTGCGAAACAAGGGGAATACCACTTACCCGATGCCGGGTTACAATCTTCACAATGACCCAGATTCTGAGCATCAAGTCCTCGAAGCCGATTCCGGTGGTCAATCTGACGCAGACCGCCATCCACAAGGTCGGTGAGCTGATCGCGGCCGAAGGTGAGCCGGGACTGGCCTTGCGGGTCGCCGTGAAGCCGGGAGGATGCTCGGGGTTCTCATACGAGATGTTCTTCGACTCTGAGATCGAGGCCCAGGACCTGGTCGCTGAGTTCGGTGAGGTCAAAGTCGTGGTCGACCCTGAGTCGGCTCCCCGGTTGCAGGGTGCCACCCTGGACTACAAGGACAGCCTGATGGGCGGTGGCTTCGCCATCGAGAACCCCAACGTCACCCGCTCCTGTGGTTGCGGGAACAGCTTTTCCTGATCCTTGCCCAAACAGGTCCCCTCTCTACCTAATGCTCCCCAGCCGTTGGCGCCGTATTCGGTGGCGACCGAGGCGAATGGCTTCGTTTTCGTCTCCGGCCAGGTCGCCATGGATCCAAGCGGCGGTGCCACCCCTGGCGACGTTGTCGACCAGACGCGTCTGATCATGGACAACTTGGGGATGATCCTGCGAGACCTTGGTCTGGGGTATGACGACATCGTCAAAACCACGATTTTCCTGACCGATGTCGGTGACTTTGGTCGCTTCAATGAGATCTATGGCGGCTACTTCTCAGCCGACCCACCGGCTCGCTCAACCTTCCAGGTTGCGGCCCTCCCCCGTCCCGAGTTCAAGGTCGAGATCGAGGCCGTGGCGGCCCGCTGAATACGTAGAGTTCACCGGATGAATCAGCAGCAGGTCTTCTCCCTGCTCGGACTCCAGGATCACAACTCGGGCAGCTTTGCCGGTGAGTGGCTGGCGAGTACGGGCGAACCTCTTCCCGTCCTCAATCCCACCACCGGCGAAACCCTGGCCACTGTGAGTCAGGCCTCGGAGGCCGACTACGACCGGGTGGTGGCGAACTCCCTGGAAACCTTTGCACGGTGGCGTGTCCTCCCGGCTCCCAAGCGGGGCGAGTATGTGCGGTTGATCGGTCACGCCCTGCGCGAGAAGAAAGAGGCGCTCGGGGCCCTGGTGACCCTTGAGATGGGAAAGATCAAGGCTGAGGGCGAGGGTGAGGTCCAGGAGATGATCGACATCTGTGACTTCTCGGTCGGTCTCTCCCGCCAGTTGTACGGCATGACGATGATGTCCGAGCGCCCGCTTCATCGGATGTACGAGCAATGGCATCCGCTCGGTCCGGTGGGAGTGATTACGGCTTTCAACTTTCCGGTCGCGGTGTGGTCATGGAACTCCACGATCGCAGCTGTCTGTGGCGACACCGTCGTCTGGAAGCCGTCGTCAGAAACTCCGTTGACGGCGATAGCGGTCACCCGGATAGCCGGCGAAGTCATGGCCGGATCAGGGTTCGAGGGGGTCTTCAATCTGGTCGTGGGTCGGGGCTCGGTGGTCGGTGATCGCATGCTGGCCGATGCCCGGCTCCCGTTGATCAGCGCCACCGGCTCGACCAGGGTGGGGGAGCGGGTTGCCACGGCTGTGGCGGGTCGCTTTGGTCGGACCATCCTGGAACTGGGGGGAAACAACGCCATCATCGTTATGGACGATGCGAACCTCGAACTAGCTGTCAGAGCTTCATTGTTCGCGGCGGTGGGCACCGCGGGACAGAGATGCACGTCCCTCCGCCGGTTAATCGTCCACGAGGCCATCGCCGACAAATTGATCGATCGACTGGTCGAGGCCTATCGCCAGGTTCCCATCGGCGATCCCCTGGCTGATGGCACCCTCATGGGACCGCTGGTTACAACCACCGCGGTCGAAGAAATGATGTCCGCGTTGGTGACCGCTCACGATCAGGGCGGGCAGATCCTGTACGGCGGCCGCCGTCTGGATCGACCCGGCAACTTCGTCGAGCCCACCATCGTCCGCATCGACAAGACCGCCCCCATCGTCCAGGAGGAGACGTTTGCACCGATCCTCTACGTGATCGAAGTTGGAGATCTAGAAGAGGCGATCGCGGTGCAGAACGGCGTCCGCCAGGGCCTCTCGTCGGCGATCTTCACAGAGTCGCTCAAGAACGCCGAGCGCTTCCTGTCGACGGTGGGTTCGGACTGCGGGATCGCCAACGTCAACATCGGGACCTCCGGGGCCGAGATCGGCGGCGCCTTCGGGGGCGAGAAGGAGACCGGCGGGGGCCGCGAGTCGGGCTCGGACGCCTGGAAGGCGTACATGCG
>JAICND010000004.1 GCA_025929005.1 Acidimicrobiia bacterium | reverse complement strand
GGTGCCGGCTTTCGTCCGCACGCTCATCGGCATGAAAAAATGCCTCGGCGAGCCGGCGACGTGGTCGGTGCTCGAACGGCATCTCGGATCTGCGGCGCGGGTCCGGCAGTCGACCTGATCTTTGCTCGAAGCTCTACGACAAATCGATGCCTGGCCGGTGCCGAACGCGGCGGTGGCAGTGGTTGCGCCCAACGGGCTGGTAGGGCAGCGCGGCGACCTCGCCTACAGCGGACCGTGGGCTTCGGTGACGAAGCTATTCACCGCGTATGCCGTGCTGACGGCAGCACAGGATGAGGAATTCAGCTTGGAGGATCCAGCTGGTCCCGAGGCCGCCACGATCCGCCATCTTCTCGCCCACGCCTCCGGCTTGCCCTTCGAAGGTCAGGCGGCCATCGCCAGGCCAGGTACTCGTCGCATCTACTCAAACGCTGGGTTCGACCTTTTGGGCGAGCTCATCACTGAACGGTGCGGCCAGCAGTTCGCCGATTACCTCCAGATCCAGGTGCTGCAACCACTCAGAATCACCGCCGATCTCCTCGGGCGGCCATCAGAGGGTCTTTCGGGCGACCTCGAGGGATTGATCGCCTTTGCCCACGAGCTGCTCTCGCCGAAGCTGGTCGACCCCAACCTCTTTGCTCGCGCCACCACGGTGGCCTTTCCAGGATTGAGCGGAACGCTTCCTGGAATCGGTCGCTACGACCCCCTCGACTGGGGGTTGGGGTTCGAAATACGGGACAGCAAGGAACCTCATTGGACCGGACGCACCAATTCCCCCGCGACGTTCGGCCATTTCGGTGGCGCCGGTTCCTTCCTCTGGGTCGACCCCCTCCATGGTCTTGCCATGTGCGGGTTGTCGGGGCGTCAGTTCGACAAGTGGGCGATGACCGCGTGGCCGGCTCTGGCCGACGCGGTCATCGCCGAGTTGGGTTAGCTACTGGTTGGAACCGGGATCAAGCCACGCAGTCGGGATCGGCCTGAAACACCCCGGTGGGTAGCCCGGTCTGAGTGTGAGCCTGATGAATGGCTCCAACCATGATCAGGTCGAACCCCCCTGCGTGCTCGCTGGCCACCAGGTTTATGTGGCAATGCGGGCCTGGGGCGCTGTTGCCACCGTTACGGCCCAGAGCATTTGCAACCCCGGTTGGCTGCGTTGCGGCCATCGCCGGCAAGGCAATGCACAACAACAGGAGCACGGACAAGGTCAACACGACGAAACGTCGCATGAGTCTCCTTCCACTCGCCTAGTAGAAACAGTACGGCACTGGCTGGTCAGGCGGTTCGCAAACCGTGAACCGTGTCCAGCCAACTCTGCGTACTCCTGGGCACGCAGCGCTGAGCAAGGAGGAGGAGTACACATGGCAGTAAAGAGTCTCTACGAAAGGCTCGGTGGTGTCTTCGCAATCGCCGCCGTGGTGGACCACTTCAGCGACGCCATCGTCAAGAATCCCATGGTCGGTCAAGCTTCCAAGAATCCGGCTTTGAGGGAGTGGCACACCCAGCAACTCGACAGGTTGCCCGGTTTGAAGTTCATGCGGACCCTGTGGGTCTGCAATGTCGCCGGAGGACCATTCGAATACCAGGGAACCCAGCCCGGGCTAACACCTATAGGCCTGGAGGAAGCTCATCGCCCTCTCCGTATCACTCCCGAGGAATTCGACGAGGTCGCAGCCGAGTTGGGGCGGACCCTCGACTTTGTTGGTGTTCCCGGCCAGGAGAAGGAAGAAGTGCTGGCTGCTTTCGCCGCCCACAAGGACGAGGTGACCGAGGGATCTCGCACCATGGCGCCTGCCTGATCGATAGCGCCCAGCCGGTGAGGGATCGCTACGCCGGCTCAGAGGATTGACCTTCGTACGGTCGAAGGCTTGATGCGGTGGGAGTCGGTTTGATCCGGCCCTGAGGGGGTACACGGTTGGCGCGGCGCCATTCGGTCTTGCCACTTTGATCAACATGCCGTTCGACCGCTCGACAGCGCCCTTCAATCCGTGCCGCGAGACGACCGATGACTTAACGGTGCGCCAGCGCCGGAAGGTGGCCGCCATAGGAGGGTTTTATGAAAGTCAGCCTCAACGACTTGGAAGCGACATCACATCAATTGGACTGTTGTGGGCTCGTCATCCTCAGCGGCAACCTGGACATCGCTAGTGCCGCTGCGGTGGATGCACAGGTCAACTATCTGAGCGATCAAGGTATGAGTCATCTGCTTTTTGACTGTGCTGCACTCGAATTCGTCGACACGACTGGCTTTCGTTCCCTGATCAAGGCCCACCAAGTCTTCGCTGGCGGCATCGCTGTCATAGCCCCACAAAACGCCACAAGCCAGCTGATCAAAATCATGGGGGTGGGCAAACTGCTTCCCGACTTCGACACGGTCGGCTTGGCCCAGGAACATCTGCATCGTGGGCGTGAGGATGTGAGTTCCCGGGCAGAAGCGTGAGCCCGCGGATCTGCTAGCTGGCTACCCGAGGTGGCTCACCCCGGACGGCACCGAGAATCCGCTCCGGTGAGTACGGGAGCTCGGTGAGTTCCGCTCCGAGTGGACCCACCGCGTCTACGACGGCGTTGGCGATCGCACCAAAGGCGCCGATGGTTCCGGCCTCGCCGACTCCCTTGCTGCCCAGTGCCGTAATCGGACTCAGCGACTCCAGGTGGTGGATCTCGACGGCGGGGACATCGGGCGCTAGTGGAGGCAGATAGTGCCGGAGCGATGACGTCAGGAGCTGACCGTCTTCTGAGTAGGTGTGCTCCTCCAAGAGCATCTCGCCTATCCCCATCGCAATGCCGCCACGCACCTGACCCTCCACGAGGTCGCGATCGAGCATTCTTCCGCAGTCCTCGATCGCGACGTAACGCACCACATGGGGAACATGGCCGACTGGGTCGACTTCGACCACCGCGAGATGTGCACCAGACGGGTACACCTGCGACGGATCGTGGACATGTGTGACGTCCGTACCGGGCTCGAAATCCTCCTTGGCTGCCTTGCGCAGGGCCTCCACGACGCTCTCCATGACACCGACCGCCCCGCGCGAGATGAATGTCCCGCTGCCCTCCGGGCAGAGTGCTGTGTCCCCTTCGATCACGTCGACTTCCTCCGGCCGCAGACCCAATTCTCGCTCCGCCAGGGTCCGGTAGGTTTCGGCGTGGCCCTGTCCAGCGTCGGCGGCGCTCGTGTAGATCTCGACGCGGCCCTCGGCCGTCACGACGACGCGCGCCGCGTCCGTGCCAGGAACCGATGTGACCCCGCGGCGACGGTAATCCGCGGAGCCGCTGGCAGTGATCTCGTTGAACAGCGAAACCCCAATGCCGACTAGCCGTCCCTCGGACCTTGCCTGGGCCTGCTCCCGAAGTAGACCCTGGTAATTCGATGCCTCCTCCAGTCGCCTTATCAAAGCCAGATAGTCACCGGAGTCGAGCTCCCTGCCGGTGGGACTCGTCCACGGGAAGTCCCGCACGGCGTTGCGCCGCCTCACCTCGAGCGGGTCGATCCCGAGCTCGGCCGCAACGACGTCCATCACTCGTTCGGTCGCGAAGACCGCGGCGTTGTGGCCGATCCCCCGACATGGGCCAACCGGAGAACGGCTGCTGGCGGCAGCCCGGGCACGGAACCGGACCGCCTCCAACGCGTAAGGGCCGAAGAGCGAGAACGCGGCGATGGCTGGTTCGATCACAGCCGTCCCGGGCCACACCGAGTAGGCACCCACATCGGCCAGGACGTCTGCGTCGATGGCGTGCACGCGACCGTCGACACCCACCGCGACCCGCAGCGAAACGCGAGTGTCGTGCCCATGAGTTCCCGCGAGAAGGTTCTCCGTTCGGTCCTCGATCCAGCGCACCGGCGTGCCAAGGCGACGCGCCAGCGCTGCGAGGGCGATCTCCTCGACGTAGAGGGTTGCCTTCAGGCCAAAGCCACCGCCCACGTGCGGGACCATGACCCGCACCGAGGACTCGGGGGCCCCCAGGGCATGCGCCACGCCGCGCCGTACGAGGTGCGGAAGCTGCGTTGATGTCCACAGGGTCGTAACGCCCGAGGTCTCGTCGTGATCGGCCACGACCCCTCGGCCCTCGAGCGGTAGCGCCGACTGGCGAGCGGCCTTGAACGTGCGCTCTACCACCAAGTGCGCTTGAGCCATCGCCTCATCTACCCCGCCAGAGTCGAAGGAGCGGGAGAACAGCACGTCGTCAGGTGCCTCGTCGTGGAGGGGCGTCCCCGGCGGCAACGCCGCGTAGTCAACGGAAATCGCCTCGGCGAGGTCCTCAGCTTCGTAGCGCGATGCTCCCCAGGACATGGCGACCGGCTCGCCGACGTAGCGCACCCGCTCGGTCGGCATCGGATGCCATAGCGTGGTGACCATCGCGCCGGCCTCGAGGCTGAGAGGTTGGAGACCGAGCTCCGCCCCCCACGTCGCCTGACTGGAGCTGAGACGGACGGACCTGATCACCGCGTGGGGCAACGGTGAGCGGACGAAGCACACATCGACGCAGTCGTCGGGCGCGATGTCTGCGATGAACCTTCCCCGCCCCGTGACGAGAAGCTCGCGGTTATCGGTACCTACCTCTGGCACTCGAACACCGCCTCAACGATCGGCTCGTATCCGGTGCAACGGCAAACATTTCCCGAGAGCATGTCCCTGAGCTCTCGGCGGCTGTAGCGACGTCCGGAACCCAGAATCTCGGCGGCCGAGGCCAGGAAGCCGGGCGTGCAGAAGCCGCACTGGAACGCGCGATGTCGGAGGAACGCCGCCTGCAAGGTCGAAAGGTTTCCGGGCTCTCCCATCCCCTCGATCGTCGTCAGTTCCATGCCGTCCGCCTGGACGGCGAGCATCAGGCAGGATCGGACCGCCTCCCCGTCGCCGAGTATCGTGCAGGCGCCGCAGGCACCCTGCTCGCAGCCCACATGGGTACCGGTGAGTTCGAGCTCATCTCGCAGGAAATCGCAGAGCGTTTGGCGGGCAGGCACATCGCCCGACCATCGGCTTCCGTTGACGGTCATGGTCACTATCAAGCGACGCCTCCGCGGGCCTGCGACTCCTCGATGACGGCGCCCACGAGAGCCGCGGCGACCACCCGGCGGTAGTGAGAGGAGGTGTGAATGGCGTCCGTCGCCTGGATCTCCGATGCGGCCACCGCCGAGATCTCGGCACGGGTCCCACCGCCCCTGTTCAGGAAGTCCTCCACCACCCTCAGCCTTTGGGGCCTGAGGCCCACCCCAAAGACAACGACCGCTTTGTCCTGACATGCCGCTCCTGCGAGCGCGAAGTCGCCGAGGCCCCTCCGGGTGACTTCAGCGAAGCCGAAGCCTTCGGTTCGCATGGGGAGGACCACCTCGACCAGGAGCTCTTCCGGTTCCAAGCTGGTCATCTGTGGGCCGATCATGAAGGCGTCTGCGGTGATATCCCGCCGACCACGGACCGATGCCGCGACCATGACTGCGTCGAGTGCGAGCGCAATGGCGGGCCACTCCGCGGCCGGGTCCATGTGGGACAAAGACCCGCCCACAGTCCCACGGTTCCGGATCTGAAAATGCCCGATGTGCGGGACGGCGACTCTCACCAATCCGGGCATGCGGGGGTCGTGCTCGATGTCGCGTTGGCGTGCCATGGCGCCGATGCTCACGCGCCCTTCTGCTACGGATACCTGCTGCAACTCGCCAACCCGGCTTAGGTCCACGATGCGGCCCGGCCGAACAAGTCGCATCGCCAGGAGTGGAATCAAGCTTTGACCACCGGCCAGGGGCATCGCCTGATCCCCGTGCTCGGCCATGATTGCCAGCGCCTCGTCCAGGGTTTCAGGCCGGTGGTACTCGAACGGTGGTGGCTTCAAAGTCGCGGTCCACCGCTCGCCATGACCGTCACCTGGCGCATTTTGGCATCTGCCAGCTCGCCCCACACGCGTTCATCGCTGCGCACGCGCCAGGGAGCCATCCAACGTGCTCGTTACCCGGGCCACGGGTAGACCGGCGAGCGTTGGCGCTCCGACCTGGGGATATGAGCCCGACTAGTCGGCAATGATTGGCGGATCTAGCTGTCGGTTGAGGATGATCATTAAGCCCTCAGGAGAGCTCCTTAGCTGAAAGGTCTAGTCCTGCAGAATCGACTCGATGGGCCGGGGAGCGGATATTGGATCGGCGTGACGATGGACGATCTTCCATTCACCATCCTCTCGTCGGTAGATGGTGGTAACCCGCAGTGAGATGTCGCCAAATTCGCCGGTGACAACGGTCTTCGCTCGAACCTTTTCCAGTTCAAGGTTGTAGGCCAAGTCCTCGGTCGCATACTCCGAGATAATCTCGAAGGCCACTGGCTCACCCTCTCGGATCTGAGAAGCGGCCCGAGCGGTCGCCTCCGCGACCTGGCTCCAGCCCCGGACAGCTGGACCGAGGGGATTGGCAAGGGTTACGTCGTCCCTCCTCGAAAATAGCTGCTGCACCGGCTCGGGGTCTCCTTGGACCAACGCATCCAGTGCACGGTGATACTGCTCGATGAACTGCCCAAGGTCGGCGGTCGACATAGCTTGGCCTCCTCGTTGCTCCCGACGCTACACGGGGTAGTACCGCGCAGCGTAAAGGAAGACATGCGGTTGTTACCGATGGCCCACCCCCTTGGGACTTGTGGGCGCTACTGGGTTCGAACCAGTGACCTCTGCCGTGTGAAGGCAGCGCTCTACCGCTGAGCCAAGCGCCCGGGAAGTGGGCAATGCTAATGACACCGGCCCACCTGGTTGTATGGACACGTGAACCGCAAACGCTTCGAGCTTGAGGTGGATCAAGTGATCGAGAGCCTGCCGGATTGGGTCCTAGACCGGGTAGACAACCTCGTAATCGTCGTCAAAGAGCGACCGTCTCCCGACCAGGATCCAAATGGCGAATTGCTCGGGATTTATGAGGGGGTTTCGCTGCGCGATCGCTCGGCCGATTACTGGGGGGTGGGCCCTGACCAAATCACGATTTTTAGACAACCCCACCTAGAACTAGGTCTGGACGAGAGGGAATTAGCCGAGGAGATAAGGCGAACTGTCTTGCATGAAATCGGCCACTACTTGGGCATCGATGACGCCCGCCTACACGAACTTGGTTGGGATTGATTAACCCCGGCGAGTACGGGCTATGCCAGCCTTTTTGAGCGTTGCCGCTGGTACTCCCGCACCACGCCAGGCGGCGTAGGAGATCCCCTTCCGGTCGGCGTAGGCCTTGGCCACTTTGGTGAATTCCTTCTCCAAAGAATCAATATCGCTCGTGTCAGACAGCGAAGTCAGGGATCCCTCGGCCTCGATCCGACTCTGATGGAGATCAACCCTTCTTAATGGATCCCGCTCCTCTTTCAAGCGGGCGTCTATCGACGCCAGCTTCTTTTCAACGCTGTCTTTAGTGACTGGTCGCCCCGGTTTCCGGGCAGCTAATGCTTCGAGATATGACTTAATCGCCTTGGCTTCCTTGCGACCCTGGACGAGGGCCGCTTTGTGCTCGGCTGACATCGCCATTTGATCCTGCCTCCTGTCGGATAACTCGCTTCGCTCATCATGCCATAGAAGTCAAATACCTGCCGGCTAACTATGACTCAGAAGAGAGATTGCCCAGACAAACATTCTTCAGAAATTCCCGGGCAGGGAGGTAGTTATTGTCACAGGTCTTCGGTATGATTCGAACATGAGTTCGAGTGGGGAATTCGGCTCCGAGGCTATCGGGCACTTGGCGGAACTGAAACCCGGGCCAGAGATGGCGGCCTTCTTGGCCACAATTTCCAAGTGCGACCTCATGCCAGCCGACCGGGTCCATTTGATGCAGGCGCACCAGAGGATGGTGTCGTTCTACCAGGCCGAGATGTACTCAGACATGGTGGCCGTCTGGGAGCACGACCAGGGCGAGGATCTGGGCGAACACTTTGCGTTTGTCGTTTCTGAACTGAGGGCTGCACTTCGTCTGACTCGTCGAGCGGCCGAAATCGAGCTGGGAACGGCCATCGACCTCTTTGAACGGACTCCGCTGCTCGGGTCTTCACTGCGCGGCGGGGAGATCGACCTCCGAAAGGCAAGAGTTTTCGGGTACGGCACTGCCCACCTGCCGGATGAACTGCGTCAAAAGGTCATCGAGCAGACCTCGGAGAGGCCCGCCGTCTAACCGGAGGACAGCTCCAGGCATTGCTACGGAAGGTTTGCATCAAAGTCGATCCCGACGAGGCCCAGCGTACGTACGAGAGCTTGGTCTCCGACCGGCGAGTCGTCGCTCAACCCGACCTCGACGGCACCGCATCGCTATGGGTCTTGACTTGGCACCCGAGCGCGTGCAGGCGGCCATGAACTACATCACATCTCTAGCCAAGGGCTTCATTCGAAGCGAAGACGACAATCGCACAATCGATCAACTACGCGCAGATATCTTCTTGGACCTGCTCGCCGGACATCCACTGGCGAACGGTGCCAGGGGCAAAGGTCTGGTTGACATTCATGTCGACCTGGCCACGCTCGCCGATCTGGCGGACGATCCCGGTGAACTTGGCGGATACGGTCCTGTCATTGCCGACATCGCCCGCCAGGTGGCCGAAAGTCAGCCCGAGGCTCACTGGCGATACGTGGTTACGGATCGCCCGGGTGGAGGAATCGTCAGCGACGGAACCATTCGACGCCGGCCGCTCGCTTCGCAACGGCGCCAGGTGGAGAACCGGAACCCTCGTTGCATCTTTCCCGGCTGTCGGATGCCAGCTCGCCAGTGCGACCTTGACCACCGCCAGCGCTGGGTCGAGGTGAAGGAAACCAAGACCGACAACTTGGTTCCCTTGTGTCGACACGACCACTGGGTGCGGCATGGGGCGGGGTGGCAACACAAGCCCTTACCCGATGGCGATCATCTATGGACAAGCCCGCTCGGATTGCAGTACACCACGAGCGGCCGCCCCCCGCCCTAGTAGATCGTTCCCGAACTACACCTTCGGCGTCTCCGAAAACCAACTTTTACGACAGTTTGTCAGGTCCATTTCGACGTGCTGTCGTTGGTTGTCACGGACACGATCGCAAATGACCGAAGAGCGAAGCTGGATTCGCTTTCTTCCAGTGGCGACAACAATCGGAGGTGCCTGCTGAACCGTGGCGCGGTTGCCAATTGGGCGGCTGGGGCATGATCTTGTGGAATGTCGTATTGCCTCTAGGCCTGCCGATCGTCGCTCCCCCGCGGCTGGTATTAGCCCGGGCCTTCACTTTGCGCCGCTCTTGTGGATCGGCATTCGTCTCGCAGCTGGGAGCGTGCCCGACACAAAACCCGCCACTTAGAGAAGAGCAGAGTGAAATTTGGGGCTGCGGCCTGCCCCGAAAGCTCCTCCTGTCATGGGTTATTGAGTAACGCTGGTATGAGCCAGCGTTCACAGAATTTCCTAGAGCCGAAGGGACATAAGGTCATGCGTGCTGGGGGAGCTGACTCGAGCTGCTGGCCCCAAGGTCCAGGTTCGCACGTGGTATCCACGGCCCATCCATGATCACCGCCTCGTCGTCGCCCGGCCAGGGCGGCAGGGCCGTGCAGGTGAAGACAAGGGGCACATCCCCGCTGCAGCGATACTGGAAGGCAGTGCCGAGCGGGATATCGATGCACACACCTGGGACGAGCCGGGTGATGCTCTCACGGCCGTCCATCGCCCTGCGCCAGATTTCTCCCTCGCCCGAGAGGACGAACCAATATTCGTCGATGGTCCGGAAGCGGCAGGCGAGGCCCACCATCTCCGGCGGCACAGTCGAGTGAATCATGTTGCCGTGCGGCCCGTCCATCAGGAAGCGAACATAAGCCCCCAATGGTGAGCGGCCGCGCTCCGCGGTTTCGACGTTGCTGGTCTTCATGTAGCTCAGACCTTCCAGGTGATCTTGGTGTGATTCTCTTTGGAGTAACCCAGCATCACCGTAATGTCGTCCCTCACGGTCAGGATGATGGACCGTCTTGACCGGCTGCTCACCTCTTCTTTGAGGGGAGGCAGTTACTTCACGAATATGCTGGCGTTCGGGGTTACCGAGGAAGAATTCGGCGGAGCCTGGAGTGAGGCGAGACGCGCCAGCTACACCGAGGCCACCGGGCTTAGGGCGGACCGGCTAACAGAATCGGGTCGTGCTCGAGCGAGCCAGCTTCGATAGTCTGAGCTTTGGGCCGGTGGGCAGCCACCTCATCTCTGATGTCCCCACTGACGAGCCGTGAGGGCCACCTGACCGTCAGGGTTGGACCACATGTCCTTCCGTTTCTCACGAGGCTTAGATAATCACGCCCTTCGGATCGGCATCAAGGTTTCCGGTGGACCTTTGGCGTCGAGGAATCGCTCGATGAGGCTATTGATCAGGTCGGGTTGTTCCATGAACACCACATGTGAGGCGCCGGGGATCACGGCCAACTGCCCTTGTTGGAGCGCTTGGTAGAGGGTGACCGTGTGGTCCATCGCCACGACGTCGTCGTCACCTACGATCACCAGCACGGGGATCTCGATCATGGCAAGGTCTCCGACCGTCAGCGTGGGTTCTTCCCGCCACATCCGGCTTAGTTTCTCGAACATGACCGGCCAATGATCCGGACCGTCGGGTGACAGCTGGCCATAACGTTCCCGGGGTCGGGCCCACGCTTTATCGTCCGCCGATACTCCGAAACCCGAGTTTGGGACCACACCGTCGTAGTGGTAATTGGCTCCAATGGCAACCAGCTTGTGGACTACGTCAGGTCGTTTCAGAGCTGCGAGTAGACCAATGATGCCGCCATCGCTAGCCCCGACCAGGTAGACGGGTTCACCCACCACCGACTCGATGAACCCGAGAGTGTCGTTGGTCATGGCCTGAAACGACATCGGACCCGGCACATCCGCCGTGTGGGCACGGCCTCGCTGCTCCGGGATAAACAGGCGGTAGCGAGCAGATAGGGCCTCGATCTGTCCCTGCCACGAAAAGGCACCCCCATAAGCGCCATGAAGCAACACGACCGGCTGCCCCCGTTCGCCCACAGTCTCGTAGTACATACGGACCGGCCCAATCGTTGCGTAATCGCCCATGCCGCGTCCTCCGGAGCTATGACTCCTTGGGCCACGATAGGGCCGATACTCAAGCCTTGACCATGTTTCGCCGGGCGCATCCCGGGGTATCTCGCCGGCACCGAAGATTCCGACCCAACCCTCTGGGGTCGGGATTGACCGGAGCCTCCTAGGTGACCAGGGGGGTTTGGCAGCTAGGTGGCTCCGGTCCTGGATACTCCGGGCTCTCTCGTGGGAGCAGCAGCGGCTCGTCTGGAGGTAATCGATGGACCATCCGCTGTCGACCAGTTCCTTAGGTTCCAGATCGAGGTCGGGCCATGGCCAGGCCATTAGAGGGCTGCCGATTGATGCGGATCAAGCGGGAAGGGTTCAGTTAGCCCCCTACTACGTCGGCGTACTCACGAGTGCGCTCCTCCCAAAGTGCAATCGCCTCGTCGGTGAGCTCCATAGCGGTTTGGGACGGATCGCCGTACATGGTGATGATGTCATCTGGATGGTTCTCAGCCACCCACGCGGCAAACGGCTCCCACATCTCTGACGAGAACCCATTCGACGAGGTCTCGAGATGGTCGAATGCAGAGGTGATCTTCCCATCGACCACCGTGAGGTCCAACCAATTGCCGCTATACGGTCCCAGCCCTATCTCCTCCGACCGAATGGCGTGGTAGTCATAGTCGCACCGCACGACTGACCCAGCCGGCCCAGAACGCGTTTCCGCACACGAGTCGAGCAGTACCTCGAATCCAGCCGCCTGATCCCATCTGAGGGCCATGGGTAGCCCTTCGGAATCGGCGTTGAAAAGCTGCAGGTCGGCATCCTCATCTAAATAGGAGGCCACAGTCTCAGCGTCGAGGGCGCCATAAGCCTCGACAAAGGCAGTCGCGATCTCTACCGGCGTGGCAGTTTGATCCGCTACCCCGCAGGCAACGACCACAACTACCAGCCCGACGTCAATAAGTAAGTTTCGCCTAAGGGGTTTAGGCACCCTGGCCGAACTCGGTTCGGAAATTGCCACGCTGCCTCCTTCTTCATTTGACGCCCTGCAGGCGATCATGGCGAAGATAGCGTGCGACAATCCCCTGAGGAGGAGCAGCGGCTGGCTTAGGAGGCCATCAGTCCGACCCAGCCGAGTCCATGAACCGGACGGCGCAGAGATCGATCAACAGGCTCTGGGTGGGAAGCCACTCCCTGGCAAGGACCTCAGATAGCTTGTCCACTCTGGCGATGTCGATCTCGCCGTTGAGCTTGATGGCAGCCCACTTGCTTCGTCCCAATTGTTCCATGTCCCTAATGAAGATCGAAGCTAGGTCCAGGTTCTTTGGTGTCAATGCTCCAAATGCTGCCCAAGGCGGGCTAGGCGCCGACTCGGCGAAACCACGACTGCGATTCGGTTTTCTCGGCGAGGGTGGTCACGTGGATTCGGCCGAGCTTCGTACGCCAGGAACGACGACGAAAACTCGTCGCCAATTCCGGACGGACGACCCAAACCAAATCCGGGTAACCGTCCTGAACAGAGAAAGAATCGTCGGGTCTGCTGCTCAAGATCAGAGGGTGAACTGCGCTTAGTCGCCCTCCTCAGCCACATTCACCTCGCTGCCTTGGTAACCCATGCCGTGCCCGAGCGGATAGAGCCCTTCAATAGGCACTGGTAGCCGGCCATACGGCTCGGCTCCGAAGACGACCGCGATCGAGGCTTCAAGCAAGCTCTGAGAGAAGGCATAGCCGGGCAAGAACGTGAGAGCGGGCGCCGTAACGTAGGCGTCCACCTCGGAGTATTCAGTGAGGTCATAAGGCGTACCGGTGGCGATTGCCACGAGTGGTTTTCCGGTTGCAAGGAGCGCCTCGACAAGGCGCGTCTGTTCTGCCGGTAGCGGCCCTGCCGAGTAGGTCGCGACAATGATTCTGTCTGCATCTGCGGCCAGTGAAACCGCTGCATCGATTTCAGGGGCTGTGGGACTTTCGGTCTCCGCCGTCCAGGACAGCACTGATCCCTCCGAAACTTCCTCCACCATCGCGGCGAGAGTGGGTACATGGCTCGCCGGCGGCATCGGTATCACCTCGTTCGTCGGATGTGTCACCCCGGCCACGAGCGTCGTTCCGGCTGAACTGTCGAACGGAAGCACGCCACGATTGCGAACCAGAGTCACACCGCGCAGGCTCAGTTCGGCAGCAGAAGCGAGACTATTCTCGCTTCCCACCACTGATTCGGCAGCCGACACGTTCACCAGCGCGAGGTCAAGCAGTCCGTATCGGCACTTGAGCGACAACACGCGGCGCACCGACTCATCCAGCCTCGCAGTTGTAATTTCTCCCCCATCGACAGCCGACAAAAGGGCATTGATCGCAAATACCGCCAGATCGGTGGGGCCTATCTCCATCACGATGTCGGCCCCGGCCTTGACGGCCAGCACGGCAGCCTCATCGACGTCCCAGCGCCCGAGAATGGCGCCAAGCGTCATTGAGTCTGTTACGACCACGCCGTCAAACCCGAGCTCCTCGCGGAGAAGGTCGTTTGTCACGATTGGTGACAGGGATGCAGGTAGTTGGGGATCGAGGGTCTCGACGATGATGTGGCCCGTCATAATCGTTTCGACGCCGGCACGGATTGCAGATTCAAAGGGCGGCAAGTGGGTTCTCTGGAGTGTGGTTCTGTCGTAGGCAACTACGGGCAGCCCAAAGTGTGAATTGACCTCGCTGCCACCCATCCCGGGGAAGTGCTTGGCGGTCGCTATCAGCCCGCTTCGCTGGAAGGTCAGGACCTCGGCCGCAACCAGGCGGGAGGTGAGGTTGGACTTGCCTCCGAAGGTGCGAACTCCCCCTTCGCCATTAAGTGGAGTCGTCAAGACGTCCGCTAACGGTGAAAAGCTCCAATTGAAGCCGAGAGCAAGCGCCTCAGCTGCAGTGACCGCTGCAGCGGTTCTCGTGTCCAGCGGGCGTCGGGCCGCAGCCAGACCCATCTGGGTGGGCAGTGACGTCCCGTCGGCAACGAGGATCGAGACCCCTGCCTCGAAATCGGCGGCATTGAGAATCGGTATTTCGAGTCGCGTAGAGGCGGCAGCTTCCTGGAGAGAGTTGTTGTAGCTCGCGGCATCGGCGACACCAAAACCAAAATAGGCGTGCGAGATGACCGATCCGACCTGATGGTCGCGAATCAGACCGATCGTGTCAGTGAAATCGCCAAAGCCAGGGGCGTTGAGGACCATGACCATTTGGCCGACCTTCTCGGCGTTCGTCATCTGAGCGAGCAATTGATCGACCCGCGTCGAGCACTCGGCATTCTGGAGGGGTACGCCTGTCTCGACGGCGGCTGCCAGGTGCGTTCCGAGGACCCCGGAGACAAATATCCCCGCCACGAGCGCGACTCGGATCTTCCCCATGTATCCCCTTTCTCCCTGTTGGCCCATCATTGCTGACCATGAATGCCGGGGCAAGTAAACGGAGTGATTCTTTGAACCCTGGGGAAGGTCCAAAGACGTCATCCAACTGGCTGAGATTAAGAGTCCGACCCGGACCGGTGGCCTAACTCTCCTTGTCCGACTCACCATTGGACAGGTCGGTCTGCCGGGCCGCCGATCTTTGGAAGTGGGGTCGTCTGACTTCAGGAAAGGTTTGGGTTTAAGCCATATTCATGCAGGGCCCGAGTAGCACCTCGACCGGTTGCAGGAGATCCTCGCCAACAAGATCGACGAAGAATTCCGTGTTGCGACTCTACTTGAGGAGCCTGGCGAGTTCGACGCAGGACTGACCTGTACCCAGAAAGAACCTTTGGGACTCGGTTGTGCCTCGAACCTGACGGGAAGTCCGGTCGTATCCGCCGCCGACAAGATCGAATCATGGTGTCGCTCTCGATACCGTCTACTGCGGGACTGTAAGTCGGCTCGTCGGTCACTCGCCGAGCCTAGGTCGAGGCATACACCGATTCCGTGGAGACGAGACTTTGCGCCTTCGGGTCGGCCCCGAATTCGAGTGCTTTCTTGTGGCAATGACGCTTACTAGTCATTGGGAGTGCCCTACAAAATGGATCTGGGCTTGGTCTCTCCTCACGGCGATTAAAGGGGATGCCCTCTGAGTGGACCCTTCGCCAACGCCAGTTGCGAGACGTCGCCGTTGCGACCTTGTCGGCCTTGGCCATCGATCTCACCCTCGTCAAGATTCGTGGTGACTTTTCAGGCCTAAGGGTGCTGCTCCTGATCGGACTGGGAGTGTTTCTCGTCGGGGCCGTCGCAATCACCGCCCTCCTCCTGCTGGCCCTTGATCGATTGCGGATGGCCAAGCTCAACCGAGACGAATAGAGCCACGCCTCGGGGTGGGGTGGGAAAGAAAGAAGCCCCCGAGAGGGGGCCCTTTCCGTGACTGGCGCACGTCAGGATTATCGGAAAAGGTGTCCCGAAAATTTAGGCTCCACGATCACCGAGGCCGACTATGGCGCGCTAGCCATTAGGCGCGGAGTTACTCCGTCTCTTTCCAGTAGCCCGTCCCTTTGGGAACGGTCGGTTTTCAAAGAGATTTCCAGTGAGCCCAACTCGGCGGCTGTGATCATCTCCAAGATCTGTGCCGGGTTTCCCCTTATCCAATTGCGCTAGCTTCCCCGGACTCCGCGGAGGTGTCCAATGGAATTCGGAATGGCGTTGAAGTTCCTTCATGTGGTTGCAGCCGTCGCAATGGTGGCGGGCCTCATCGCACGCGAAGTGGTGCTCGGTCGGGCGCGTCGGAGCAACGACATCAATCAGGTCGAGCTTCTACTCGAGGTGTCCAACCCTTCGAGAAGATGGTCGTCTACGGATCTGTTTCTGTCGTCGTCTTTGGCATCGTGATGGTGAGTCAGCCTCATGACTCGTCAGTGGGGACATCGGAGGTGAGGTGG
>JAICND010000396.1 GCA_025929005.1 Acidimicrobiia bacterium | reverse complement strand
GCCTTCATCGGTCAGGAGGCACTGCGCCGCACCGACGCGCTGCCGCTCGATAAGCAACTGGTCGGCCTGGAAACCGAGGGACTCTGTCCAATCGAAGGAGCGGTCTTGTGGGATGACGATCAGTTGACCGGACAGGTCACTTCCTCCCGCTACTCGGAGACCCTCGGCAAGAGCGTGATGCTTGGCTGGGTCAAGCTGCGAGATGGCCGGCTGCCCGATGTCGTCAACTGTGAGGACCGGCAGCTGCGGCGGGTCCCGGTGCCGTTTTACGACCCGGAGGGCGCACGTGCCCGAGCCTAAGGTCCTGCAGGGTCGTCGCGTGGTTTCGGTGCCGGTCGCACTCGACACCGCCGTGTGGCCTGCCAACTCGATAGTCCTGCGGGTTGCGCCCGACGAGGCATTGGTGGTCGGTGATGGTGATCCCGTTGTCGACGACCCGCACGCCCTGATCGAGGATGATGCCAGCCTGGCGGCTATCACACTTCCCCTGGCCGAAGCCGGCGACCTGCTCGCAACGCTTTGTGACTGGGAATGGCCAATTGCTGGAGAGTTCCTTTCACAAGGTCTGGTGGCAGGGGTACCTGTCAGGGTCTGGACCAGGTCCGACCGGGTGTTGCTGATCGTCCCCTCGTCCTACCTTCACGAGGTCGAGGAGCGGCTGGGATGAACGAGTTTGTGGAGCGCCGCGTCAAGCTGCGATTCGCCGAGCCCCGGCGCGCCTACGACGTGGTGATTGTCGGCGGGGGCGGACATGGCCTCGCCACCGCCTATTACCTGGCCACCAGACATGGGCTCACCAACGTGGCGGTTCTGGAACGCGGGTATATCGGTGCTGGCAACTCCGGACGCAACACGACGGTGATCCGCGCCAACTACGGGGTACCGGCGACGGTTCGGTTCTATCAGCACAGCCTCGAGCTCTATCAGCGACTGGAGACCGAGACGGATCGTTCGATCATGCACAAGGAGAAGGGTCTGCTGTGGCTGGCGCATACCGAGATGGGTCTACGAGCGGAGCGGGCCAGGGCCCGAATCAATACCGCCTGCGGGTCCGAGACCGTCTTTGTCGAGCCTGAGGAGATCATGAGAATCTGCCCTCAACTCGATCTGGCCGGCGCCGGGCGGTATCCGATACTGGGCGCTTCCTATCACCCCCACGGAGCCACGGCCCGCCACGATCGCGTCGTATGGGCGTACGCCGAGGGGGCCATGGACCGCGGTGTGGATGTCGTTCAGCGCATAGCCGTGAACGGGATTCGAACCTCCGGCGACTGGGTGGTCGGCGTTGATACCGACCAGGGTCCGATCGATGCCCCCGTGGTCCTTTCGGCGGTGGGTGGTCATGTCACGTCGTTATGTTCCACTGCGGGAGTCAGGCTGCCGATCCGGACCCATCCCCTCCAGGCGTTCGTCACCAACCACTATCAAGGAACCTTTGAAGCCATCGTGGCTTCCACCGAGCTTCTGTTTTACGCCTCTCAGACCGCCCGGGGAGAGATGCTGATCGGTGCCGAGATCGATCGGCAGCCTTCCTATTCCTATCGCTCGTCTTTCGATTTCCTGGCGTCCTGCAGCGGTCGGGCTCTGGCATTGCTGCCGTTCATGGCCAACCTTCGCATCCTTCGCCAGTGGACCGGAGTCTGCGACATGTCACCCGACTACACACCGGTGATGGGCAAGACCGGCGTCGATGGTCTGTTGGTCACGACAGGTTGGGGAACCTGGGGGTTCAAGGCCATCCCCGCCGGCGGGGAGGCGATGGCCGAACTCATCGCCACGGGCGCGACTCCTGATCTCATCGCACCGTTCTCGATTGACCGATTCGCTCGTGATCGGACCCTGGCCGATCGCGGATCGTCGGGAACGCACTGATGCTGAGACTGCCCTGTCCTCAATGCGGTGAACGAGGGGTGGTGGAGTTCCGGTATGGGGAGATCCCGACAATTCCCGAGGATCTCACCGACCCGGCCGCCCGTGATCTCGACCGAGCGTTCATGCGGACCAACACCGAAGGGATGGTGACGGAGCGATGGTTTCACGAAGCAGGCTGTCGTCGCTGGATGACCGTCCTTCGTGATACGAGGACCGACCAGGTCCTTGAGGTCGTCAGTCGATCATCCGCACGGCAGTCAGATCGGTCTGCCTGACCCACATCGGCCGGGCTCGACGCTCATCCGCCACCAGGTAGAGCGTCCCCATCGGTTCATGGTCGGGGACCCCCACCGCATCTGAGTCGACCCACCATCCGAGCGCGATCAAGCGGCCGCTGAGGGGACCGTGACCGTCACCGGGCTGGGCCGACGTGTCGACTTCGATGCGCTGGGTAACCGGTATCGCGTAGTCAGCGTGGTGGATCACACCGGAGAGAGTACGGTCTCTACGGAGGAAGGCGGCTATCCCCGGCGGCGACCTTCGCGGCGTGCGGCGCCGGTGGGGCGTAGGGCCGCCTCCAGACGGGTCTCGATCTCGGTGCGCTCGGGTCGCGGCCCGCCCTGGAAAGCATCGACTGCTTCGCGAATGGCGGCTACGTGATCGGGGGTT
>JAICND010000385.1 GCA_025929005.1 Acidimicrobiia bacterium | reverse complement strand
GGGACCACCGCCGAAGCGTGGTCCCACGCGAATTGCTCCACGCGATCCAAACCCCATCCCCGGGTCTTGAGCCAGTACGCGGCGACCCCCACAAGGCAAGCGGCGACGACGAGACCAACGAACAAGGCCCAGTCGCCCGAGTCGCTGGAGCGGATACGCAAGAGCCGATATCCCCACTCTCTCAACGAGCCGCTGTACCACAAGGTCCAGACGACCGCCATGGTGGAAAACACTCCGATCGTGCGCCCGGTAACCATCAGCGCATCCCGCAACGACCATTCAGACCGACCGAGACGGCGACGGCGTCCATGCCGAGCCTCCCAGATGGAATTGACTGCTACCGCCAAGCCCAGAAATCCCCAGAAAGTGATGTCCGCAGCTCGCATCGGAAAGCTGCCCTGCAGCCAGAACCACTGGTAGGAGTGGAGGAACCAGGTGACGAGGAAGACCATTCCCGTCGCGACGACGAGTCGCGCGCCCATGCTCCAGTGTCGCAGCCTCATGAGAACGGGATAGAACACCACCGTCATCATGAAGTCCTTCCAATAGATGTTGATCCGGCGCCACAGGTCGTTGAAGCTGGTTGCCAGGAAATAGTGATTGTTGGTCGGTGGAAGGTTGAAGCCAAACATGCACAGGGAGCCAACAATCAGATGGAACAGGCCGGAGACGCGCAGATACAGTGCGTACGTCATTGCCATGAAAGCGTAGACCCCGAGGATTCCGGGGAGGGAGTTGGCATCTGGCAGAAGATTGTATACGACGCGATACAGTAGGAGATGACCGACACCGCGCAGCATCCAGTACACGCCCTTCTGATAGATCTCGGCCGCCGGCGCATCATAGTAAGTTCGTAGGAATGTCCTGTAGTCCACGACCGGGAACAGCGGGAAACAGACGTTGGGTAGCATGAAGAAATAGGCCACTCGTGCCCATGGACCGGCGGGTGTCTTGTCCGTCTTCAGGTTGTATAGGTAGAGGATAAGCCGGAACATGAACATTGCCGCCAGGATGGGGATGACCGTGGCTGCCCAGGGCACCTCGATCCAACCTGCTTGCAAAGCGGCGAGCGCGGCCGCCCCGGCCAATACGAGAGCGACCCTGGCCGACCAGGCAATCGGTAAGTGACAGAGACCTAGTAGCCCCAGTCCCAATACCACGAGCCAGAGTCCATCAACTCGAAGCAACACGGCGACCGCTGTGATCGTCAGCAGAACGAAAAACGGCAAGCGCGCTCGGACGGGAAGCCAGGAGTGGATGAGGAACCCGATGAAGATCAGCGTGGCAACCACCGCGAACCCTCGTTCGAGCTCGATCCGGAACATCAGTGCAACTGCAAGCACGAGGCCGAGCTGGAGCGCCACCGAAAGAAACCGGCCGAAAGCGATTCGGGTAGGCGTCAACTCCGCCGCCTGGTCCATGTCCACCGTCGGGACTACGACGGGTAGGGCCGTCGACTCAGCCATCGAGCCTCCCCAGTCGCACGTAATCCACCTTGTCGGTCGATGTCTTCGGCAGTTGCCCCAGGAACTGGAAGCTGTCCGGAACCATGTAGAGTGGGAGATGTTCGGCGCAGAACCGTTTTAGAGCGATCGTCGAGCCCGGCCCGGACCCGCTCCAGCACACGAATGCTCGGACATGCGGGCCGTCAGACATGTCCGGAAGGGAAATGACAGCCGCTTCCCGAACCTCGGGATGGCGATACAGGACCGCCTCGATCTCTCCGAGCTCGACACGATACCCACGACGCTTGATCATGCGGTCGCGCCGACCGAGGAAGACATAGTCTCCGTCCTCGTTTTCCCGCACGGTATCGCCGGTTCGGTACCACTTCCGTTTCTCATCATCGACGTGGAAAGCAGCCGCATCGAGCTCGGGCCGGTTCCAATATCCCGCCATGACCGTGCCACCATGGACCAGCAACTCTCCCTCCTCCAACGAAGACCCTGGGCGGAGAGGATCCAGGATGAGGGTTCGGTCTCCTGTGATCGGCTTGCCGATCGGGTACGGATCGGCTCGATCGGGGGGAATCTCGCCGACCACTTCATACGAGGTGCAGACGTTGGTCTCGGTAGGACCGTAGAGGTTGAAGTACCGCCGATCCGGCCAAATCATCTGCAGCTGGCGCAGCTGGCCCGGCGGAAACACCTCCCCGGCGAAGAGAACGAGCCTCAGGCTCTCCGCATCGTATCGCTCGAGCCCCCCGTGCGCGATGAGGAGCCGAAGAACAGAGGGCGTCGAGTACCAGACGGAAATCCCCTGTTGGGAGATGAGGGGCGCCAGGCTCATTGGATTCTTTCCGTCTTCCTCCCCGATCAGGACGGTTGCAGCACCACGGCCGAGCGGGACGAACAGATCGAGGATCGAAAGGTCGAAGTGGAACGGCGCGTGTGAAGAGAAGCGATCTTGCGGGGTGGGGTCGAATGTCTCCGTGCACCAGTCGAGGAAGGACTGCGCGCTGGAGTGGGTGTGCATGACGCCCTTGGGTTTTCCCGTCGAACCGGAAGTGTAGAGGACGTAGGCGAGGTCGGCGATGGCGGAGGGTTCGCCCTTTTCAAGGGTCAGAAGGACGAGTTCGCAGCCAAGCTCGGCAAG
>JAICND010000144.1 GCA_025929005.1 Acidimicrobiia bacterium | reverse complement strand
GGCAAGACCACGCTGGTGTTGCTGCTCGCCCGCCTGTGGGACCCCGACACCGGCTCCATCTCGATTGATGGCCGCGACCTCCGGAGGTTTGCCCGATCCGAACTGGCCGCCGAGGTTGCGTACGTACCCCAGTCGGCGTTCCTCTTCGACGATACGGTCCGGGGCAACATCACCCTGGGTGCCAGCCTTCCCCATGAGGTGGTTGAGGAGGCGGCCAGGATGGCCGGCGCACACGAGTTCATCTCTGACCTTCCCAAAGGCTATGACACCGAGATCGGTGAACGGGGGACGACCCTGTCCGGTGGCCAGCAGCAACGATTGGCGTTAGCCAGAGCCTTGGTGCGCAAACCGCGTCTGCTGTTGCTCGATGACGCCACTTCTGCGGTCGACCCATCGGTCGAGGCGGAGATCCTCCGGCGCCTAACCAAGGCGGAACTACCGGCGACGGTGGTGCTTGTCGCCTATCGGAGGGCCTCGATCATGCTCGCCGATCAGGTCGTCTACATCGAACACGGCCGGGTGGTGGCTCAGGGCACCCACGACGAACTTCTCGCTACCAGCCCCGGCTATGCCCGTTTGCTGCGGGCGTACGAAGAGGATGCACTCAGGAGGTCCGCATGACCGTCGCCTCCGAGGCCGTAATCCTGACCGACACGGCTCCTGCCATGTCGACGCTCAGGGCGCTGCGTCGTGCCCTCAACGAGGCGCCGTCGCTGCGGCGAGGGGTCGGCGTGACTTTGCTGCTTGCGATTCTGGGGACTGCCGGACAGCTAGTTGTGCCGGTAGCAGTGCAGCAGATGACCGACGCTCAGATCCTGGCGCCCGGCGGTCCCGACATCAGGATGGTGCTTATCCAGGGGGGCGTCGCCCTGGCGGTCCTGGCCGGGGCGGCCCTGGTTACTCGCGCCGCCATTCTCCGTCTGAACGTAGCCACGGCTGGTGGGCTCAAGGAACTCCGGGTGAAGCTGTTTGGACACCTCCACCGACTCTCGATCCTGCATGTGCAGGCTGAGCGCAGAGGTGCCCTGGTGTCGAGGGTGACCAACGACATCACAACCATTCAGGAGTTCATGGAGTGGGGAGGGATCGGGATGATCATCGGGATCGCCCAGGTCCTCCTGGCGTTGATCGTCATGTTCCTCTACGAGTGGCGCTTGGCGGCGCTTGTGGCGGTAGCAGTAGTCGTGTACATCGGTCTCATGCTGCTGTTTCAGCGTCTGCTGCAAAAGGCGCACGACCGGGTGCGGGAACGAGTGGCTGACTCCTTGTCGGTCATGGGTGAGACCATCACTGGCCTTTCCGTCATCAGGGCTCACGGCGTCGAGGACACCGCCCTGCACAAGGTGGAGCAGACCCTCCAAGCCCAGGTCAAGGCGGAGCATTGGGCCAACCGGCTCTCGGCGCTCTTCTTCTCGTCGGCGGAGTTGTTTGCCGCCAGCATCACGGCCACAGTGATCGCCGTCGGTGTGTTGCTTGGTGCCGCCAGTGACACCACGGCGGGAACTCTTCTGGCGTTCCTTTTCCTCGTGAACCTGATGATCGAGCCGATCCAAACGCTGGTGGAAACTATCGATCAGGCGCAACGCGCCGCCGCCGGTGTTCGCCGCGTCCTGCGGGTGCTGGACTCACCGATCGATATTCCTGATCCGGTCGACGGCGTCGAACTGCCGGTGGGGCCGCTCGGCGTGGAGTTGACCAAAGTCACCTATCGCTACCCGGGAGGACCCAATGTCCTCTCTGGAGTCGATGCCAAGATCGAGGTGGGTCAACGAGTGGCGGTGGTGGGTGAGACCGGCTCCGGCAAGACCACCTTTGCCAAACTCATCACCAGGCTGCTCGATCCGGTGGAAGGCTCAGTGCTGGTAGGGGGGATTCCTTTGACGGAAGTCAGGTTCTCCTCGCTTCGCTCCCGGATCGCATTTGTCCCCCAGGAGGGATTCCTCTGGGACGGGACCATCGCCAGCAACGTTCGCTACGGCCGACCCGATGCCGGTGATCGCGAGATCATGACCGCATTTATCGAGTTGGGACTCGACACCTGGCTTGAGCGGCTCTCAGACGGTCTGGAGACCAAAGTAGGCGAGCGGGGATCGAACCTCTCGGCGGGAGAGCGGCAGTTGGTGGCGATCGTCCGGGCCTGGATCGCCGGGCCCGACCTGCTGGTACTAGACGAAGCCACCTCGGCGGTCGATCCGGCTCTGGAGGTGGCGTTGCGGAGAGCGATAGAACGCCTCACTGCCGGCCGCACGTCGATCACCGTCGCCCATCGTCTCTCCACCGCCGAAGCTGCCGATGAGATCCTGGTGTTCGATCACGGAGGTCTGGTGGAGCGAGGCAGTCACGCCGAGTTGCTGGCCGCCGGCGGTGTCTACACGGGGTTGTACGCCGACTGGTCGAAAGGAACCCACACACCTTCGTTCTTGTGACACCTCCGCGGTAGATAACGGGTCAAACGACACAAGAGTGGATCGACGAGGGTCTTAACGGCCAAAGCGATCGAACTTCGGCAGTTCCATACCCCGTTCTTTCACCAGGGTGTCGATGGCGTTGAGGGCGTCGGTCAGGTCGACGGGTGCCGACTCCTTCCACGGATCAGTTGCGAGTCGATCCTGGGACTCTCTCAACCGAAATTGATTCGGCTCGGTGTGGGGGAGTTCGTCCCAACTGATGGGCATCGCGATCGGTGCTCCCGATCGGGGACGAAGCGAGTAGGGAGAGACTCCTGTAGCGCCGAAGCCGTTTCGCAGCCAGTCGATGAACACCCGGCTTTGACGTTCCTTCTTGAGGAATTCGACTGTGAGCCGGTCGGGGTGGAGATGTGAGAGAACTACCGCGCAAGCCTGCGAAAACCGCGCTAGCGCCTCGAAGTCGATCGTGGGCTTCAGGTGCACGACGACGTGGAAACCCTTGGAGCCCGAAGTCATGATCAAAGGGGCCACCCGCAACTCGGACAGCAGGTCTGCCACCGCTTGGGCGGCGAACCGAGCACCGTCGACGTCGCCTTCGGAGGGGTCGAGGTCGAACACGAGGCGGTCAGGATGTTCGAGGTCGAAGGTCCGAAAGCACGGGATATGGAACGTGATGGTGTTCTGGTTGGCCAGGTAGATGAGGCCCTGGTCGTCATTGATGGATGGGTATTGGACGGTGCCGTCCTGTTTGGGAAGCTCGACTCGTTCTATAAAAGGGGGAAAGCCCTTGCCGGCGTTCTTCTGCATGAAACCGGGCTTGTCGATCCCACCCGGAAAGCGCTGAAGGGTCAAGGGTCGCGCCACCAGGTGCGGCAAGATTTGTGCTGACGCCTGCTGGTAATAGGCGACAACCTCTCCTTTGCTGATCCCATCTTTGGGATAGAGGAGCTTGTCGGGGTGGGAGATTTCGATCAAGCATTGATTCTCCCACCTGCCCGCTCGATAGCATTCCGCTGGTGAGCGAAAGCCAACCTATCGACCCCACCGACTTTGGCCCCAACATGTGGCTGGTCGACGAGATGTACCGCCAGTTCCTCGAGGACCCCAATTTGGTCAGCGAAGCGTGGCAGGAATTCTTCGAGGACTACCAGCCCCACAGCCTCACCCTGCAGGCCAAGACGGAAGGCCAAGTAAACGGAAGTCGGAAGACTGAAGTCGGAACCCCCGAAGTGGAAGCCAGTGGGAAGGCGGAAAAGGGGAGTCCCGAGGAACGTCCAAAGGCGGAAGACGGAAGTCCCGTGAGAAACGTCGTGGCGTTGAAGGGGGCGGCGGCGGTGGTTGCCGAGCGGATGGAGGCGAGCCGGGAGATCCCCACCGCCACCTCGGTTCGCACCATTCCCGCCAAGTTGCTCGAGGTCAACCGCCTCATCATCAACAACCAGCTCAAGCGCCTCACCCAGGGCGGCAAAGTCAGCTTCACTCACATCATCGGCTGGGCCATCGTGCGAGCCCTGCGGGACATGCCTGAGCTGAACGTCGCTTACACAGAAGTCGACGGGGAGCCGGCCGTGATCCGGTACCCCACCATCAATCTCGGACTTGCTATCGACCTGGAGCGTAAAGACGGTTCCCGCGGCCTCGTGGTCCCCAATGTGAAGATGGCGGATACCCTCGACTTCAAGCAGTTCTGGGTCGTCTACGAGGAACTCGTGCACAGGGCCCGCCAGGGGCGGCTGACCCTCGACGACTTCGCCGGCACCACCGTCACCTTGACCAATCCGGGGACGATCGGGACCGTGCAATCGGTCCCGCGCCTGATGCCCGACCAGGGGGTCATCGTCGGACTAGGGGCCATCGGATACCCACCCGAGTATCAGGGTGCTGACGCGTCCTTTCTCGCTCGTCAGGGCATCGGTCGGGTGGTGACTCTGACCTCCACCTACGACCATCGAGTCATCCAGGGAGCGCAATCGGGTGAGCTTCTCGCCCGGATCCACGGGTTCCTGCTTGGTGAAGGGGCTTTCTACGACGAGATCTTCGCCGCCCTGACCATCCCCTACACCCCGGCCCGTTGGGCGGTGGACGACAACCCGCCGGTGGGTTCACCCCAATGGGCTGAGAAGCAGGCCAACGTTTTCCGGGTGATCAATGCCTACCGGGTCCGGGGCCATCTGATTGCCGATCTTGATCCCTTGCGGCAAGCGCCGCCGAAGATGTACCCCGAACTCGATCCCCTCTTCTACGGGCTCACTATCTGGGACCTGGATCGGGAGTTCGCAACTGGTGGCATCGAAGGCGCCCAGATGATGCCATTGGCCCAGATCCTCGCTCGATTGCGCGATGCCTATTGCCGCACTCTCGGGATTGAGTACATGCACATGCAGGAGACCGATCTCAAGCGTTGGATCCAAGAGCAGGTCGAAGTGCGGAGAGGTGACGTGTCGCACGACGAGAAGCTGCGAATTCTTCGCAAGCTCAACCAGGCGGAAGCTTTTGAGCGGTTCCTTCACACCAAGTACGTGGGGCACAAGCGGTTCGGACTCGAGGGGGCCGAGTCCCTGATTCCGATGCTGGATGCCCTGCTCGGGGCGGCCTCCACCGCCGGGATGGAAGAAGTCGTAGCCGGGATGGCCCATCGCGGCCGTCTCAACGTGCT
>JAICND010000475.1 GCA_025929005.1 Acidimicrobiia bacterium | reverse complement strand
GGGACCAGTCCACCGGAATCCGTCGACTCCCAAGAGTCGGTTTCCGCCGAGAAAGAGGTGAAGGCGAGTGAGTAGACCAGGAACGCGGATCCCACCACGATGACCCAGCCGGCCAAACGTGACATGCGACGAGTTTATTCAGAGCGCGGGGATAGCCCTGCGGTGGCTTCCAACACGCGCCCGGTACCTCACTCCTCCTCTTCGCTCCCGTGAGCGGCAACCGACGCCGGGGTGTGGGTCATGCCGAGGGCCCGACGGAGCTCAGCGGCGTTTATCGGTTTGAGGACCGCAGCGTCGGCACCGGCCCGTCTCGCCAGGAACTCATCGGCGCTCCTGTCGAGGAGTAACACTGTGCGGGGACGCGAGACCGGGTTGGTTACTTGTCTGATCGAGCGAACGACTGCCATCCCGCCCTTGGAGCCCACCTGCATGTCGACTATCACGGCATCGACTCGGGACTGATCGAGACGTTCCACGACCGCCCGGGGGTCGGAGAGCTCCTCGATCTGCCACGAACCCACCGATAACGCGGATCGGACCTCGTTCGTCACCCAGGCGCCATCTGAGACGACGAGAGCGAGAGGCGGCATGGCGAGGGACGATAGCCGGGACCGTCCCGAATCCACCACGCCGATCAGTAGCCCTCGACCTCCCCCTAACCTCGCCCGGTGCGTCGACGGCTGCCCCTCTTGAGTCTGCTCTGCGTGCTCGGCCTCACCGCGTGTGCCGAGCCTGCGGGTGGAGGTATCGATGTGATCGACGTGAGCGGCCCTCTCGACACTTCGGCCCTGGAGTTCATCTCGGATTCGATCGAAGCCGGAGCGGTCATCGGTCAGGAGCTTGCTGTGATCCAGCTCAACTCGGAGGCAGTCCTCGATGGTGAAGCGTTCGATCGTCTTGCCAGGCTGGTCGAGAGCCCGCCACTGCCGGTTGCGGTTTGGGTCGGCCCCGCGCCCGCCTTCGCCTACGGCGCGGCGTCCACTCTTCCCGAGCTGGCCAGCCATGCGGCTATCGCCCCGAATGGATCGGCCATCGGCCACCTCGAGCCGGCCATCCTCGGAGAGAGCGCCGGCTCGACGAACGATGAAGTAGCCGCTGAGGACACAGATCTCGCTCTCGAACCAGCTGTTCGCCAGTACCTGCAGGAACTCGACGGTGCGACCTTCGAGACAGCCGAAGGACCAGTCGAGGTGAGCACACTGGACGAGTTCGCCGACGGAGTGACCCTGAAGACACCGACGTTCCGGAAACCGGGATTGTCGACACGCTTCTTCAGGCTGGCGGTTACTCCAGAAGCAGCGTTCTTCTTTCTCGTGATCGGGATCACGATTGCCGTGTTCGAGTTCTACGCGCTCGGACCCGGCATGGCCGCCGCGGTGGCGTCCCTATCTCTCATCCTGGGGGGTTGGGGTGTCGTGACCCTTCCCACCAACTGGTGGGCTCTCGGCTTGGTTCTCGGCGGGTTCGTGGCTCTAGTCACCTCATATCAACGCGGCGGAATCCTGATGATGACAGTCCTCGGCGCACTCTTGCTGCAAACAGGGGGGACGTTTCTCATCGACGGTGGCGGTCAGATAGATCCTCGTTGGTGGCTTGTTCTCCCTTCGGTCCTGGGCGTTCTCTTCTTCTTCCTCCTGGCGATGCCCACCGTGTCACGGGCACGGCTCGCCACCGAGACGATCGGCCGCGAAAGCCTCGTAGGCGAACACGGAAAGGCTCTCGTCGACTTCGATCCAGACGGTCTCGTCGAGGTTCGCGGGGCTCGTTGGAGAGGCACCGCGCATCGGGAAGCGGGTATCTCCGCAGGCGATCCGGTTCTGGTGACGGGGGTAGACGGACTCTTTCTGGAAGTTGACAGGAAGATGACAGACCGCGAAACATAAGGGGGTGTTTCCCAGATTCTCCCTTGAACCATCGTCCGTCTTTCGTTAGCTTCGGCCCGGTTGT
>JAICND010000142.1 GCA_025929005.1 Acidimicrobiia bacterium | reverse complement strand
GAAGCGGGCCTGGTCCACGGGGCCATCGATGCCGGGTCGATCATGTACACGGTTTCACGTCCAGCTCGTCTGGGTGGCTTTGGCCGACCTCGCCGCTATCTGGTTGCTCCCACCCTCGATGTGTCGGATCTGGCGGCGGTCCTCGAACAGTCGCTGACCGGCATGCCACCAGGCGGCCCGCCTCCTTCCGAAGTGGTGGATGGGCTCCCCGGGGCGGTCGATCTGGCGTTGCGTGATGCTCTCGGGGGGACTTACGACGCCCGGCGTCTTGCCACGGCCCTCGACAGCATTCCGATGCCCGTTGCGCCGGGCCCCGAGGCTCCCTCGAGTCGGCGCGGACCGGTGCTCGCCTTCGCACTCGTTCTCCTCGCCATCGCTTTGATCGTGATTGGCCGGCTGCTAGCGGGAGATTCGATCCCCGTGATCGGTCAATCCACCACGACTTTCACAGAGTCGACCGCTGCTTCTACGTCGGTCGCCACTACCGAGCCCGTTGCCCTGGGAGCCCTCACTTTTGATCCCTTCGGTGAAGGAGGCGAGAACGACGGGCTGGTCGAGCTGGTGCTCGATGGGGACCTTTCGACCTCCTGGCGGACCGAGCTCTACCGCGATCCCATGGAGCTGCTCAAACCGGGCGTTGGGTTGACGGTATCGGTGCGAGGCACCCCTACAAGTGTTGAGATCGCAGGACTCGCCGCCGGAGCCGACCTCACGATCATGTGGTCGCCGAGCCGCCCGGAGACTCCCGACGAGTGGGAACCGCTGGCGGCGGGTCGCAGCACCGATCTCGAGGTTCGGCTCCAGCTCCCCCCTCGCACCGACGGGAACTGGCTGATCTGGTTCACGCGCCTTCCCGAGCAAACCGATGGCAACTATTGGGCGGGCGTGTCAGAGATACGCTTCCGGCCATGACCCCTCCAGCGGACGACGCGGCGCTTCTGGCCAGCGCGGCCCAAGGAGATCACGAGTCATTCACCTTGCTGATGCGACGCCACGAGGACCGGGTCTTCTCGGTTTGTCTTCGGCTGATGGGATCGCGGGCATCGGCCCTCGACGCGGTCCAGGAGACCTTCACAACTCTCTATCGCAAAGCTGGCCAATACCGGGGCACGGCCGCCGTAGGGACCTGGCTGTACCGGATCACCGTCAACACCTGTTATGACCTGTTGCGTAAAGAGCGGCGGCGGCCGATCGAGGCGATGCCGGACTACATGGACCCGGCCGATCCCAGCGGAGAGGACGCTTACATATCGGTCGAACTCCGCCCCCAGATAGAGAACGCCCTGGCCTCGCTCTCCCCCGATTTCCGGGCGGTGGTGGTGTTATCGGACATCCAGGGATACTCCCTTCCCGATGTCGCTGAAGCCCTCGATCTCCCGATTGGCACCGTCAAATCGAGACTCTTCCGGGCTCGTCGGCAGATGGCAGGGATGCTCGGGAACCTTTTGCCCGGCTCTGAACATCAAACAGGTACCGAGTAACCAATGGAACAGCATCTTCAACACGACCTGGAACTGATCGCCGCTTATGCCGAAGGCCTGCCCGCTGACGGCGACGAGGCGCGGCACCTGGTCGAGGTGTGCGCCGACTGTAAGCGGGAATACGACCTGCAGAGGGGCGTCAAGAGCCTGGTGGCCAGCTTGCCTCCAGTCCGACTGACCGATCCAGAACGCCTGGAGCTACACGCGATCATTGAGCGTCTGCCTCATGGGAACGTCATCACCATGAATGATCGGCGCAGGACTCAACGGTGGATGCGAGTCGCATCGATAGCCGCAGCCGGGCTCGTGCTGATCGGACTGGGAGCCGTCTTCGTGGGGACCATGGGTGCAGGATCCCGCGGCGCCTTTTCGACCACGGCTGGCGCTCTGGGAGGAAACGACAGTTCGACCGAAGCCATGGCCACCACAACCACCGCTGCTGGTGGGACTACATCGGCGGCCGCTGAAACCGCCTTAGATACGTTTCGACTCCTCGCTGGGGGTGATGCCGACGCCGTCCGGGCCGAGATCGACGCGCTCCTGGACGAATCATCCCAGCCTCTCTACGGGGCCAGTCCCCGTGAAGACGCCACTCAAGGAGAAGGCGCCGCCTGCGCCGACGAGGTCTCGACTCGAGAAGTACTCCAGGTGGCTGAGTCGAGCTTGGACGGGCGACCGATCGTCATCTTCATCGTCGCCACCCAGGACGGAAGAGAAGCCCTCATATATGACGAGGCGACGTGTGTCCTCGTAGAGCTTCCACCGGAGTAGCCGGCCCCTCTTGCCGTAATCCCGGCCGGGCTAACCTCGGCGGTAGTGGACGACTTTCCAACCCGTTTCGCCGATTTTCTCGAGTCGATAGCACTCAAGGTCCGGGCGATGACCGTGGACCGGGTTGCCCGGGTGCTCCGTTTGACCGCCATGGGGCTGGTCGTGGCCAGTCTGGGAATCATGGCGGTGGTTTTCCTGTTGCTCACTGTGTACGGCGCCCTCGAGATCCCCCTCGGACCAGATGGAGCTTTCGCCGTCCTCGCGTTGATCCTCCTGATCGGCGGAGTGTTTATGTGGAGTCGTAGGAGCAGGACTACTTGAGCGCCGAGAACTTGATCATCATCGGCAGTGGACCGGCAGGTCTCACTGCTGCTCTCTATGCGGCGCGGGCCGATCTGTCACCTCTCGTGTTCGAAGGCGTCAAGGCGGGCGGTCAGTTGATGATCACCACCGACGTCGAGAACTACCCCGGCTTTCCCGATGGGATCCTCGGGCCCGAGCTGATGGAGAAGTTCCGCAAGCAGGCCGAGCGATTTGGCGCCCGCCTGCTTCCGTCCGACGTGACGAGGGTGGACTTCTCCGAGCGCCCATTCGGCGTCTGGGTCGGTGCTGACGAGTACCGGGCACACACGGTCATCGTCGCCACGGGTGCCACCGCCAAATGGCTCGGAATTCCCGGCGAGGAGCGCCTCACAGGACGGGGGGTTTCTGCCTGTGCAACCTGTGACGGCTTCTTCTTCCGAAACCGGGAGCTGGTCGTCGTGGGCGGCGGCGACTCGGCCATGGAGGAGGCGCTATTTCTGACGAAATTCGCCTCGCGAGTCACCGTCGTGCACCGTCGAGATGAATTCAGAGCGTCGGCCATCATGGCCCGAAGAGTGCTTGAACACGACAAGATCGACGTGATCTGGAACACTGAAGTGACTGCCATCCACGGCGCGGAATCGGTCGATTCAGTGACCCTGACCGACACGTTGACCGGTGCCGAAACCAACTTTCCAACCAATGGGGTATTCGTGGCTATCGGTCATCAACCCAACACGGCTTTGTTTGAAGGTCAACTCAAGCTCGACCTGAAGGGTTATGTCGTCCTGGCCGGAGACGGAACCACTGCCACTGGGATCCCGGGGGTCTTCGCGGCCGGCGACGTGGCCGACTCTCGATACCGTCAGGCGGTAAGTGCGGCGGGAACCGGATGTATGGCTGCCATCGACGCTGGTCACGTTCTGGCCCATCACACCGCCGAGGTATCGGGGTGACCCGGTCGGGAATCGTTACCAACCGGAAATGTCTCACCGGTGACTTAGGTTTAAGAGATCTCACGGAAATAGAGAGGAGCCAGGCATGAGCGCAAACACCGTCATCCTTGACGAGGCCAATTTCGACGAAACGATCGGTGGTTCGAAGCCGATCCTCGTAGACTTTTGGGCCGAGTGGTGTGGGCCGTGTCGGTTGATAGCTCCGATTCTGGAGGAGATAGCCGTCGAGCACGGAGCAAAGCTCTCGATCGGCAAACTCAACGTTGACGAACACCCTCAACTTTCAATGAACTTCGACGTCATGAGCATCCCCACCTTGATCCTCTTCAAGGACGGGGTCGAGAAGAAGCGAATCGTGGGCGCCCGTCCCAAGCACTCTTTGGTGGCCGAGCTCGGCGAGTACCTCCAGTAGCCCTATCTGCCACCATTGAGGCCGCTATGCGCCTCTACCGGCTGAACGATTCGGGTGAACCCGTTCGCGACATCCAGGATCGTTTGGCCGCGCTTGGGTACCCAACTTCCCCTGATCCGCGTGGAGAGTTCGGCGACTCTACCGAGGCAGCGGTCCGGCTTTTCCAGGAGTCGCGTGGTCTGACCACCGACGGCGTCGTCGGTCCCGAGACCTGGCGGGTGCTTTATGAGGCTGGCTATCGCTTGGGCGATCGACTCCTGTTTCTACGCCGACCGATGCTGCGTGGTGAAGATGTCGCTGAGTTTCAAAGCCGCCTCAACCAGCTTGGTTTCGACGCTGGCAAGATCGACGGCATCTTCGGCAACGCCACCGAGACCGCCTTGATCGATTTTCAACGCAACCGCGGTCTTCCCGAAGACGGCAAGGCCGGTCCCGAGGTGATCACCGAGCTGAGGTTGATCCTGCGGGGGTCGATGCGGGGAGGGCGGGAGGCGATCAGGGAAATGGAGTGGTTGCGGGCCCTCCCGGGCAGCCTGGTCGGCGCCCGGGTGTTCTTTGATGCCGGTTGCCGAAGTCCCGAGGAGGCCCACGCCGCCTGGGCGGCAGCCGCCGCGGCGGCGCTCGATCTGCAGGAAAAGGGTGGAGTGCCGATGATGTCGCGCAGTGCCGACACTTCGCTCCCCGAGCGGGTTCGCGCCGGCCGCGCCAATCGGGTGGGGGCTGAAGTTGTCATCTCGTTTCAACTAGGTCGCGAGGGCGCCAACGCCATCTACTACTTCGTCAGCGAGCGGGGCCGCTCCCAAGCAGGGGAACTGCTGGCGCGCTCGATCTCGGAAGCCGTTGGAGGCGAGGTGGAGGGACGAGCGACCGCAATTCTGCGTGAAACACGAGCGCCGGCGGTAATCGTGGCCCGCACCGATCTGGCAGCTGACACTGGTCGCAAGGTCGTGGCCGCGCTCGAAGGCTTCTTCGCCAGCCCCAAGGAGTAGGTGCGCAGCCGGGAGGGGGCCCTATTTCATCAGCTTCCGGTAGAGCTTCTCCAGATCCTCCAGGCTCCCGTACTTGATTTTGACGGTTCCTTTGCCGCCGCGGAACTCCACCTTGGTCGGGTTGCCGAGACGATCCGCCAACCGCATCTCCAGTTCCACGATTTCAGCAGGGCG
>JAICND010000175.1 GCA_025929005.1 Acidimicrobiia bacterium | reverse complement strand
GGGGGTGCGGCGAGTAATTCCACACCCATCAGCTACACAAACTCGTCCAACACACCGCCCGGGTCCCGGGGGGGGGGGGCCGGCTGGGGGTGTTATTCAACACCAACCGCCGGGACGGCCCGCCACGCCAGCCCCTCGAGGGTGCCGTCGTTGAGGTTCTGATGGGTCGCCGCCACGGTTCCGTACGAAGTGTTGACGATGGCCGGCAACAGACCCGGGTCGACCAATCCATCTCTGGCCGGCGCCTCCTCAGTGATCAGCGACCACAGATCGACGGCGAAACCGTGGTTTTGGCTGGTGATGGCGACCTGTCCGTCGGACAGCCGGCGGACCGGATGGTTGCCTCCGTGGTGGCCGAAGGGCAGCTTGTAGGTGGTGGCTCCCAGCGCCAAACCCAATACCTGGTGGCCCAGGCAGATACCAAACACAGGTACCCGGCCAAGGAGGCTGCCCACGGTGGTGATCGCGCCGGTAAGCGGCTCGGGGTCACCGGGGCCGTTGGAGAGGAAGACTCCGGTCGGATTGAGCGCCAGAACCGCTTCTGCGGTAGTTCCCGCCGGAACCACCTCGACTTCGAAGCCGCGGCTTGCCATTTGCGCAAGGATGTCGCGTTTGATGCCCAGGTCGATGGCCACGACCAAACCTCGCGGGTCTCCCTCGGAGGCCAACCGATAGGAGTGACGGGTCGTCACGGTTGAAGCCAGGTCCTGGCCCTCCATCCGGGGAGCCTCGGCAGCCGCCTCCGCCAGGGACTTTTCATCGAACCCTCCGCCCATGGCGACCGGCATGGCCCCGTGCTGGCGAATGTGGCGGGTGAGTCGTCGCGTGTCGAGGTCGGCCAGCGCCACCACTCCTTGCCGTTTCAACATATCGGCCAGGCTTCCTTCTGCTCGCCAGCTCGACTCTCGTTGCGCCAGTGACCTGACCACAAGGCCGGAGGCGGCAGGACGGGAGGCCTGGTCGTCGAGAGACGTGACCCCATAGTTGCCGATATGAGGCGATGTCATCACCACCACCTGACCGGCGTAGGAAGGATCCGTGAGGACCTCCTGATATCCGCTCATGGCAGTGTTGAATACGAGTTCCCCCGTCGCCATCCCTTCGGCTCCTACCGAGCGGCCTTGAAATACGGTGCCGTCGGCGGTCACCAACAGAGCGGGGACCGACGCGGTCATGACCAAGCCTGATGGGTTAGGCGGCCCTGGAAAAGCGTGGCCAGCACCTTGCCTCTCAACTTGGTTCCGCGGAAAGGGGAGTTCTGCGACTTTGAGAGAAACGTCTCTGGGACCCAGGAGATGTCGGGATCGAAGATCACAAGGTTGGCCGGCGACCCTTCCTCGATCCACCGACCCTGGGAGCTGAGTCCGCATATAAGGGCCGGTGTAACCGACATCCTCTCGAAGAACAGCATCGGGGCGAGTTCGACTGCGGTGTTGACCGCCGCCGCGGCAGTTTCGAGACCGATCACCCCCCGGGGCGCCTCCTCGAACGGAACCTCACACTCGTAAGGCGCGTGAGGGGCGTGATCGGTGGCAACGGCGTCGATCGTTCCCTCCTGCAAAGCCTGGCTGAGGGCCGCCAGGTCCGCCTCGGTCCTTAGGGGCGGATACATCTTGAAGTCGGGCTCCATCGTCGCGACCCGCGAGTGGTCGAACGAGAGGTGATGGGGAGTCACTTCCGCCGTGACTCTCAAACCTGAGCGTTTGGAGTTCGCCACCAAATCGACGGTGCCCCGGGCCGACACGTGCATCACGTGGTAGCGAACGCCGGTGAGCGCCGCCAGCGCAAGGTCACGGGCAACCATCACCTCTTCGGCGAGGGAGGGCAGACCCCGGATGCCCAACCGCGACGAGATCCTGCCCTCGTGCATATGCCCGCCCCTGGCAAGGCCGGGATCTTCGGCGTGTTGGGCTATGACTCCTCCTCGCTCGGCCACGTATTCCATGGCATGACGAAGCAAGCCGGCGTCCGCCACCCCGTCGCCGTCGTCGGTGAAGAGCCGGACACCCGCTTGGAAGAGTTCATCGAGATGGGCCAATGCATTGCCAGCCCGGCCCATGGTGATGGCCCCCGCTGGGACAACTTCGACCAGGCCGACTTCGCGGCCGCGATCGGCCACGAAGCGGGCGAGGTGGCCGGAGTCGATCGCCGGACTGGTGTTCGGCATCGCCACCACCGCGGTGTAGCCGCCAGCGGCGGCCGCTCGCGCTCCCGACCGGATGTCTTCCTTCCACTCGAAGCCCGGCTCGCGCAGGTGGCAGTGGAGATCGACAAAGCCCGGGCCCACCAACGCACCGCCTGCATCGAGGTGGGTTGTTGCCTCGCCCGCAGCAAGGTTGTGAACCTTGCCGTCTGCCAAGGTCAGGTCGGTGTCCAGCGGTCCATCCGGGGTGAGGACCCGGGCATTATGGATAGCGATCACGGCTGCCCCCTGCCCGACAGCAACCTGAACATGACTGCCATCCGAGCTGCGACTCCGTTGCCGACCTGTTCGGTAATGAGAGCCCGGGGATCGTCGGCGACATCGGTGGCGATTTCGATTCCCCGGTTCATGGGACCCGGATGCATGACGACCGCGTCCTTGTCGAGCAGGCCGAATCGCCTGCGGTCGAGACCGAACCTGGCGACATATTCCGGTAGGGAGGGAAGTACTGGGCCACTCCCCCGTTCCAGTTGCACCCTGAGCAGATAGAGCACATCAAGCTCGCCCAGGATCGAATCGAGGTCGGTGCTCGTGGCAACGGGATAGCTGTCTACCTCGAGCGGCAACAAGGTGGGTGGGGCGACCAGGGTGACCCCGGCGCCAAGGGCGGTGAAGGCATCGATGTTCGACCTCGCGACCCGCGAGTTGCGGATGTCCCCGACGATGGCGATCCGGAGGCCGTCGAGTTTGCCAAAGCGACGCCGGAGCGTGAGGGCGTCAAGTAGAGCCTGGGTGGGGTGTTGATGGGCGCCGTCGCCGGCATTGATCACCGGACAGTCCACCCAGGAGGCGACCCTGGCTGGGGCTCCCACTGCCTGATGGCGGACCACCATGACGTCGACCCCCATTGCCTGGACCGTGAGGACAGTGTCTTTGAGGCTCTCCCCTTTGGACAGTGAGGACCCCGACGGGTTGAAGTTGAGAACATCGGCGCTGAGCGCCTTGGCGGCCTTTTCAAAGGAGAGCCGGGTCCTGGTCGACGTCTCGAAGAAGAGGGTGGCGACAGTCGCTCCTCGCAACGCCGGCACTTTGGGTATGTCGCGTTCGAGAACCTCGGTGAAGTGATCGGCCAGGTCAAGGAGCTCTTCGATTCCAGCCCGGTCGAGGTCTGCCATGGAGAGAAGGTGCTTCACGGTTGGGGCCTTTCGATCCAGACCCCCTGCTCCTGGTCCATGGCTTCTACTCGCACAGTCACCCGCTCCTGGAGAGAGGTGGGCAGATTCTTGCCCACATAGTCGGCCCGGATAGGCAGCTGGCGATGACCGCGGTCGACGAGGACGGCCAGTTCCACCGCAGCGGGGCGACCCAAGTCCGAAATCGCATCGAGGGCAGCGCGGATGGTTCTTCCCGTGTACAGAACGTCGTCCACAAGTACCACGATCTCGTTGGTCACGTCGACCGGAAGCAAGGTCCGTCCCAATCGAGTTGTGGGCCTTTGATCGAGGTCGTCGCGGTAGAAGCCGACGTCGAGCTCTCCCACAGGAACGTGGACGTCTTCAAACTCCGAAATCGCCCGAGCGATGCCTTCGGCGATGGGAACCCCGCGGGTGTGGATACCGATAAGGACAAGGTTCTCGGCGCCGTGATGCCGTTCGGAAATCTCATGAGCGATGCGACTGATCGCCCGGCGGACATCGGCCCCGTCCATAACTTGGACCGGTGTGGTTTGTATCACCAGCAGTCTCCTTCCCGGCCTCTCGGGACCGGACTTAAAGGTGGGGCGAGCGTAGCACGAGGCTGGGAGGGACTCCCCTTTACTCGTGAAGCCCAGCGAGAGCTGCCAGCACACCGTTGACAAAGGCGCCGCTCTTCTCGGTGCTGTAGGTCTTGGCTAGCCGGACTGCTTCCGAGACGACCACTGCCACCGGTGTCTCTCGTTCGTGACGCAGCTCGTATAGGCCGAGTCTGAGGATGGCGCGGTCCACCACTGGCATGCGGGCGATCCTCCAATGTTCCGAAGCCCCATCGATCTCGGCGTCGAGTTCGCGTAAGTGGGAAAGGACCCCTGCAACCAGGCGGGCCGCCTTGGGAGGGAGCTCGGCCGTGGTGTGGGTCAGGTCGCGTTGGTCGGCTTCGTATAGGGCCTCGAGCGCCAGATCGCGGGCTTCGGTCACACCCGCGTCAGGTAGCTGCCGGTGCGGGTGTCCACCTTGATGTGGTCGCCGATGTGGACGAACAGTGGCACCTGCACAACCAGACCCGTCTGGGTCGTGGCGGGTTTGGTGGCGGCTGAGACCCGGTCGCCCCGCACTCCCGGCTCGGTATATGTCACTGCGAGTTCCACCGAAGAAGGAAGATCGACAGAGATCGGATTCCCTTTGTACAAAGCGAGACTGACCGTCATCCCATCAACCAGAAAGGGGGCGGCCTCCCCTACGTCTTCCCGGGTCATCGCAAACTGCCCGTAGTCCTCGAG
>JAICND010000480.1 GCA_025929005.1 Acidimicrobiia bacterium | reverse complement strand
CATAGGACCAGAGGGCGGCGCCGACAATCAGCCAGGCGAGCCGGACCGGGTCGGCCGCGTCGCCGGCCGCCACCCGGTAGATGAAAACCAGGATCAGGCTCGCCCCCACCGGACGCAACAAAGTGAAGAAGGCGTTGACGAGGGGGTGAGCCCAGTTGGTTTCGATAGCCCATCCGATTCGGAAGGCACCGCCCATGCCCCGCATCGTCGACCGAAGGCGACTGTCGGTGATCGGGTTCACTGCCATCTCAGGGTCAACCTCCCCGAGACCTTGGCGGCGTATTCCATCCGCTTTAAAGCCCGGTGGGCGATCAGCATCACCACCACCGCGTACACGAGAAGCAACACCACCTCGATCGGCCAGGCCAGCAATTCGAAGGCGTCCCCGGCGAATAGCACCTGGCGGAGGGCGTCCATCCCGAGGGTCATCGGTACCAGGGTCCCGGCTATCGCAGCTCCCACGCCGAGGGTCCGTACCGGGAAGTAAGCCCCGCTCACCAAGAAGACCGGCTCCATCAGCGAGGAAATCCCCTGTTCGGCGTTGCGTCCAAACTTGAGGAAGAGTGATGACAGCGCCATCCCCACTCCGTACAGGGCAGCCAGGGTGACCACGAGGATGAGGAGCGCCACCAGCCAGGCCGACCAGATGAAGGGAACGTCAAACACCACTGCTCCCAGGATGATCACCGCCGCCGCTTTCAGGGAGGTCGAAAAACTTCCCCCAAGCGCCATCCCGGTCAGGATCCACATGAGGTGCACGGGGGAGGCCAGATAGATCTCAAGGTTCCCGTTGTCCTTCTCCCACCTGAATTGGGCGGCCATGTTCCAGATGGTGTTGAGCCAAAAGGCCGTCATCGCCCCTCCCAGGATCACGTACCCCTCGAAGCGAGAAGGAGCCCCGAGGGCCCGATACACCATGACCAGAGCGACGGTGCTCAGCAACGGAAGAAAGACTTCGAAGAAGACCCAGGACGGCTCGCGGTTGGCGCCCACCACCCGGGGATAGGCGCGGGCGATCACGGTCTGGAGTCCATGCCGGAGCGGACCGGGGCGGGTGCCGATGCTCATTCTGAGGCAGGCTCCTCGAGCCCCCGACCGGTGAGGGCGATGAAGGCGTCCTCAAGGGTCGGTTCTTCCCGGGTGAAGGACCGGACCCCCGGGAGGTTCCCGACCACCCGAATCAGGTCGCCCGAGCCTTCGTTGCGGTCGAGGGTGACTGTGAAGCGGGCTCCGCCATCCCGCGGCGCGGTTTCCACAGGCCCGAAGGCTCGAAGGGGCCCAGGGTCGGCTCCGGCGTCGGCGTCGATCCGGTAGCGCTCCCGAAACCCCGCTTGCCGTTTCAACTCGTCGGGGGTGCCGACTGTGAGGATGCGGCCGAGATGGATGATGGCGATGCGGTCACAGAGCTGGTCGGCTTCGGCCATGTAGTGGGTGGTGAGGAGGATGGTCCGGTCTCCCTGCTTCATCCAGTCGACCAAATATCCCCGGACGTCTCTCGCCACCTCGACGTCGAGTCCGAGAGTGGGCTCGTCGAGGAACAGCACCTCCGGGTCCGGAAGCAGGCTACGGACCAGGTTCATCTTTTGGCGCATCCCCGTGGAGAGGTTGTAAATGCGCGTGTCGGCCCACTCTGTCAACCCAACTACCTCCAATAGCTCGTCGATGCGACTGCGGGCACTCTTGTTGGCGATGCCATAGAACTGGCTGAACATCCATAGCTGCTCGCGCACGGTGAGGAGGCCATAACCCGAGGTCTCCCCACCCGACACCATGGAGATGTGCCACCGCAACTCTCGGAACTGGGTCTCGACGTCGTAGCCGAGGACATATGCCTTGCCTTCGGTGGGAAGCAGCAAGGTGCTGAAGAT
>JAICND010000041.1 GCA_025929005.1 Acidimicrobiia bacterium | reverse complement strand
GGTCGACCGGCCAGCATTTCATAGAGCACCACTCCCAGCGAATAGACGTCGGATCGCTCGTCGGCGGGGGCGCCCTGCGCCTGCTCGGGGCTGAAGTAGGTGGCGGTACCGATCACGGCACCGGTCCGGGTCAACTCCTGGGAGTCGTCCCACGCCCGGGCGATTCCGAAGTCGGTGACCTTCACCGACCCATTGGTGGCGAGAAGGATGTTGCCGGGCTTGATGTCGCGATGGAGCAAACCCGCCCGGTGAGCAGCAGAGAGAGCCGAGGAGACCTCCAAACCGATCTCGGCGGCCCGGCGGGGGAGCAGGGCGCCTTCGCTGCGCAACACATCGCGCATGGAACGGCCATCGACCAGTTCCATGACGATGAAATAGGTGTTGCCCGCCTGACCCCAGTCGTAGATGCCGACGATGTTGGGATGGGCGAGGTTGGCGGCTGCCTGGGCCTCGCGGCGGAATCTCTTGACGAACGCCTCGTCGTTGGAGTACTGGGCGTGCAGCATCTTCACCGCCACCCGCCGTCCGAGGAGAGTGTCCTGGCCCTGGTAGACGTCGGCCATTCCCCCCCGGGCCAGGTGGGAAGTTAAGTGGTAACGATCGGTGAGAGGGTGAGGGAAATCCATTGAGAAAGGTTCAGACGGAACGCCGGCTTGATTCTACGGGCACTCACCGATTGAGCCATTCGGCAAAAACCTCGGCGGCAATAGGGGCGGCCACCCCGCCTCCGGTGGCGGTCTCACCAACGTTCCCGCCTGCTTCCACCAGCACCGCCAGGGCGATCGTGGGATTCTCGACCGGAGCGAAGCCGATGAACCAGGCGTGGGGCTGGCCTCCCGGCCCCGAGGCGGTACCGGTCTTGCCAGCCACCCGCTGGCCAGGAACGGCCGCTCGCCGGCCAGTCCCCGAGGTCACCACCCTTTCCATTAGTTGGGTGAGCACTTCGGCCGTGGCGGGAGCGAGGGCGGTGCGGAGCGGGCTCTGCTCGGCCATTTCCTGGTCAACACCGTCGGCGTTGAAGATCCTTTCGACCAGGTAGGGATTCATCACAACGCCGTCGTTGGCCACTCCGGCGGCGACGAGCGCCATCTGCAGGGGGGTGGCCCGAACGTCGCGTTCGCCGATGCCGCTCTGACCAAGGGCAGCCTGGTCATCGCTGAGCTGAGAAGTGGGGAAGTTGGAGGTGGCGATCGTCCAGGGCGACTCGATCGGATTATTGAACCCGAAGGCGTTGGCTACTCCACCGATCTCGACCGCTCCCACCTGGATGGCGAGGTTGGCGAAGGTGGTGTTGCAGGAGCGGACAAAGGCCTGCTGCAGCGTGACACTGGCACCGTCGTTGCAGACGTCGCCATCGAAGTTGGAGATGGTGGAGTCCGATCCCGGAAGCTGAAACTCGGCGGGGTCGGGGAAAGTCGTCTCGGGTCCCGCTACCCCCGACTGAAGAGCGGCCCCCGTCACTATCACTTTGAAGGTCGATCCGGGTGGGTAGAGCTCACGGGTGGTGCGATCGGCCAGCGGTCGGGCGGGATCGTCCACGAGTTCCTGCCAGCGCTCGGCGGCGTCGGGACCGAGCAGCAGGGCCGGGTCAAAGGACGGGAAGGAGACCATTGCCAGAATCTCTCCCGTTTGCGGGTTGAGTGCCACCACCGAGCCAGCCTGGCCATCAAGCGCCGCCAGGGCGGTTCTCTGCAGCTGTGCATCGAGGGTGATCTGGAGATTGTCGGGACGGAGATCCCTCCCCAGGATCACAGCGATCAGGTCGGAAATCGTGAGGTCGCGGCGGGAACGGAGGTCGGCTGAGTAGATGCGTTCGAGGCCGTTCTCCCCGAACAACAGGCTGGCGTAGCCAACTACATGGGTGAACGCCTCACCCTCCGGATAGACCCGGACATACGTACCCGGGGTGTCGGGGTCGGGATCGCTTCGAGCCAGGACCACTCCGTCGGCCGACAGGATGAGCCCGCGCTCTTTCCCGCTCTGGGCGAGGTTGAAGCGGGCATTGCGTGGATCAAGGCGGTAGTCGTCGGCGGCGAGCACCTGCACCCAGGTCGACATGAGAGCGAGCAGACCGAAACAGATCATCACACCGACCGCCAGCCGTCGGGTGGGGCGGTTCATGTCTGTTCCTCGTGGGAGATGCGGGCGAGCAGCCCGACAAGCAGGAAGTTGCCGACGAGCGAGGAGCCGCCATAAGAGACGAAGGGGAGCGTGATGCCGGTGAGGGGTACCAAACGCAACACGCCGCCGAGGATCAGCAGTGTCTGGAGGGCGAATACCCAGGTGAGACCGGCGGCGGTGAGCTTGCGAAAACGGTCGCGTGAGCGCAGAGCGATTCCGAAACCGACCGCCACCAGCATCGCAAACGCCGCGATCACCGCGATAGAACCGGCGAACCCGAGTTCCTCCGCAATGGCGGCGAAGATGAAGTCGGTGTCGGCGTTGGGGATGAGATCGGGTCGACCCAAACCGAGTCCGGATCCGGAGAGGCTTCCGGTTCCCATCCCGAACCAGGCCTGGGCAACCTGATAACCGGAGCCTTCGAAGTGCTCGAACGGTGAGATCCACGCTTCCACCCGGCGGACCACGTGGTCGAACACCCGATAGGCGGCGAACCCACCTCCCACCGCCAGGAGCCCTCCCACTGCCAGGTAGGCGGGGCGGCCGGTGGCGGTGTAGAGCATGCCGACGAATGCGCCGAACAAGAGCAGCGAAGCTCCGAGGTCGCGTTGTCCAACCAGCACGCCGAGACTGGCCGCCCACACCAGGACCAGAGGAAAGAGTTGGCGCGGCTCGGGCAGGTGAAACGGTCCTACCTTGCGAGGGCGGTCAGCGAGGGAGGACTGACGCTCAGCCAGATAGCTGGCCAGGAAGAGCACCACGATCAGCTTGGCGATCTCCCCGGGCTGGAAGCGCATCTCGGTGATGCCGAGGTCGATAAGAACCCAGAGTCGAGAACCGTTGGCTTCGAGACCCTTGATCGGGATGGGACCGCTCGACGGGAGAAGAGGCAACACGAGCAGGACGAGGGCGCCAGCCAGGAGCAGGTTTCGATATCGCCTGATGGTGTCGAGGCGGGTGGTGGCGAAGATTCGCAGCATGCCTACCGCAAGACCGGCAGCGATCAGAAGCCACCATTGCTGGAGGGCGGCCCGGGCCGGATCGAGGCGATGGATTTCCGCCAGACCGAGGGCGGTGAGGAGGGCGGCTGGGGGAAGCAAAGCGTTGGAGGCGGAGGGGGCCCAACGGCGGATGGCGAGATGTACCCCACCGAAGGCGAGGAGCATCACGACAAAGGTGAGACCGACCCGGGCGTCGAGACTTCCCCCACCTGCCAGGTTCACCAGCGTCACTCCAAAGGCGGCGAGGACGGCGGCTCCGGTGAGGAGACCGCCCTCGACGGTCCTGGTCATGTGATGACCTGTACCACCACCACCGTGATGTTGTCATGTCCGCCAGCCCGGTTGGCCTGTTCGATCAGGGTCCAGACGGCTTCCTCGGGGCTGGCCTTGCCGAGGGTGGCGGCGATGCGGTCTTCGGGGACCATGTTGGTGAGACCATCCGAGCAGATGAGGAGGCGATCGCCTTCTTTGACATCGATCTCGATCTCATCAACCTCGACCTCGGGGCTGAGCCCCAGCACTCTTGTCAGCATGCTTCGCTGGGGATGGGTGAGGGCGTCCTGGGTCGACAACCGGCCCGCGGCGACGTGTTCGGCGACAACGGTGTGGTCGTCCGTGACCATCTCGAAATCGCCATCCCGAAGCAGATAGGCGCGGCTGTCGCCAACATGTGCCAACCGGATCGTGTCATCGGGTCCCAACTCGGCCAGGGTGAGGGTGGTTCCCATGCCTGCCAGCCCGGGCTCGCGCAGCGCCGCCTCGATCACCACCTTGTTGGCCTTGGTGACGCGCTCGGCCGGAGTCCCTTCCACCATCAGAGCCGTGTCGACAGCCAAACGCGAGGCGACCTCGCCACCGGCGTGTCCCCCCATTCCATCGGCGACCATCACGGTGACGGGTCCAGGTCCGCGCCCCGAAGCCTCCGGTGCGTATGCGTCTTCGTTGTTGCTGCGCAGCCGACCCTGGTGGGTTCCAGCCGCCCACAGGTAGTTCACCGTACCTCCATCACCGTTTTTCCAACCTGCAGGGCGTCGCCCCTCTGTAGAGCGGTTGGAGTGGTGATCCTCCGACCGTTTACATAGGTGCCGTTGGTGCTACCCAGATCCGAAACCGTGAGAGCCCCTTCCTGAGACACCAACCGCAGGTGGAACTCAGAAGCGTAGGGGTCTTCCAGTTTCACGTCGGCCTGGTCGCTGCGGCCGATGACGGTGGCCCCATTAACGGCGAACGCCAGCCCTGCCTGGCTGTCCGACCTCACCACCACCACCCGGTTCCCCGCACGACGACTTCCTCCCTCCGACCGGCCCAACCCGAGGTGGCGGGCGATGGCCCGCGCCACCTGCCAGATGAACAGGTAGACGAGGGCGAGAAATATCAAACGCAGGAGGGTGAGGATTAGTTCAGGCATCTGAGGCGTGAGACGTGAGACGGGAGACGTGAGAGAACCGAAGGTCGTGACCGGCCAAGGTCAGGATCGAGCCGCTGTTGATCGGCATTGGGATCCGGCCGACCCTGGTCCCGTCGATGGCGGTGCCGTTGACCGAGTCAAGGTCGACGACGTAAGCCTGGCCGTCCTGGCGGAAGATGATGGCGTGATGACGGCTCACCTCGGGCGGGCCGATGCTGACATCGCAGTCGGCGCCGCGGCCCACCAGAGCCCGGTTGGGACCGATGTCGTAAGACGCTGCACCTTTGAGACGAGCCCACGGCGCCAGCGGTCCCGGGACGATGGTCGCCTCGCACCGAACCGCCCGCGGGGCGATGGTGGCGTCGTTTTGGACAGACACCTTGACCGGGCCCTGCAACCGCCAGCCGCGATCGGCAGCATGCTCATCGAAAGCGCGCGCCAGTTGGGCCGCCAACTCGGTGCCGGCGTCGGCTGTGAGGTTGGAGGGATGGAGATGGAGGACGAAACGGTTGGCCGTGGCGGGTCCGGCCACGGTGTCGAACTCGGCCAACTCGGCCTCCCGGGCGATACGAGCCGCGAGTTCCGAGGAGTGGAGACCACCCCGGAACAAACGACCGGACAAGCCATCAAGGGCCGCTTCGAGCCGCCGCTCCAGTTCGCGGGCGAGCTTCATGAGGGTCAAACGGTAGTGGCGGCCCAGCGATGGGCAGATGGTCGGCTCGGTCCACTTCCACCACCACGGCTACTATTTCCGATCCCGCACGGGCAACCGTACGAGGGCGAGTGGCGGAATTGGCAGACGCGCAGGATTCAGGTTCCTGTGTCCGAAAGGATGTGGGGGTTCAAGTCCCCCCTCGCCCACCAACGGCGATGCAACCGTTGCGGCCGACAGCCCGCTAGCCCCCAAGAGGCCTAATACCAAGTGATCCTCGAACGTCCTCGGCCCCGGCGCCGCCGTTACTTGTGGCCACTGCTGTTGACGTTGCTGGTGCTCGGTGGGCTAGGTCTGGCACGGATCAATGAGCAGGCAGTGGCGGCCGTGGGTTATGTCGAGGGAATCCGCCAGAGCGTGTCCTCGCTGGTCACGCCTGCCTCCTCATTTGCCGGATTGGCGGGCAGGGTAGGTTCGATGGATAGGGCCGAGTTCCTGACAGTCATCGACACCATGGAATCGGCTTTGGAAGAGGCGACCCTTGCAGTCGAGGAGAGCCCCGAAAGCGGGGCGCTAGTGGGAGTGGCTGCGTTGTATCGGCTCACGCTGGACGTCTGGAGCGTGGGGGTGTCGACTTTTGCCGACGGGGTCATCGAGTTGGCCGATGGGACTGACTCGGCCAGTGAGCGGATCAACGTTGGCTTGCAGCAGGTGGCGGCCGGTGATCAGCTCTACCTCGGGCTGCTGGCCGAATTCGACCGGGACACCGTGCCTGATCCCATAACTCCGCTCCCACCTCTGAACATGATCAACTCCAACTTCGGAGCTGGCCAGTTGGCGCGCCTCTTTATCGTGGTGGCCGGTTCTGACAACAGTGCCCTGGCGCTGAGAGCCGACCTGGCCGTCCGTCAGGTGACCTCGGATCCGGCCTGGGTGACCGATCCAGAGGGCAATTTGGTGATGCCCGCCTCCGAGCTGATGTCGGTAGACGTCGTCGTCTCCAACGGTGGCAACGCCGACGCCCCGGCTCAGAACCTTGAGTTGCAGCTGGTAAGTCCCGAGACCACGGAGGTCCGGACGGAGGTGGTGCCAGAGCTTGCGCCCGGTGCCCAAACGACCGTGACCTTCACCGAACTGCCGGTGGCATTCGGAGGCAGCTATTCGGTGGGGGTGACGCTGATGTTGACGGTGGCTGATGCCGACCCGGCCAACAACGGGTTGACCCTGGCTTTCATAGTCCTGGAGCCGCCGGAGTAACGGTCGTTACCATCGCGGGCCGTGATCGATCCCGCCCTTCTTCGCACTGAACCCGAGCGGTTGATCCGCTCGCTGCGGAGGCGCGGCCTTGAGATCGACATCACCCCGATCATTGAGTTGGAGGAAGCGGCTCGCAAGACCCGCCAACGGGCAGAGGAAATCAGAGCTGCCCAGAAGGAGGCGGGTCGGGAAATCGCCAGGTTGCAGGGTTCCGAAAAAGAAGCCGCCATCGCCCGGGTCTCGGCCCTGGCAGACGAGTTCAAGGCGCTTGAGAGCGAAGCCGAGAAGCTGGCCGGCCAGTTCGATGACGTTTGGGCAACGATCCCGAATCTGGTGGATGACAGGGCCGCTGACGGTCGGACCGATGCCGACAACGTTGAGGTCAGACGGGTCGGGAAGCAAACGGAGTTCGACTTCGATCCGGTCGACTTCGCCACCCTTGGGACCCGACTCGATCTGATCGACATGGATCGTGGGGCCAAGGTGTCGGGGAGCAGGTTTGGTTATCTAAAGGGACAAGCGGTCCTACTCGAGTTTGGTCTGGTGCGTTTCGTCTTCGATCGACTGGTTGCCAAGGGACATGTGCCGATGGTGCCCCCGGTCCTGGTCAGAGAAGATGCCCTCTATGGAACCGGGTTCTTTCCGGGAGATCGAGAGCAGGTGTATTCGGTCAGCGACGATGATCTCTATCTCGTCGGGACGTCGGAGGTGTCGCTCGCTGCCTATCACGGCGACGAGATCTTCAACGCTGATGAACTCCCAAAGCGATACGCCGGCTTCTCCACGTGCTTCCGGCGGGAGGCGGGGACATACGGGAAGGACACCCAGGGTCTGTTCAGGGTTCACCAGTTCGACAAGGTCGAGATGTTCGTGTTCTGCCGGCCGGAGGACTCCCCGGCTGAGCACGAGCGGCTCTTGGCGGTGGAAGAGGAGATAGTGCAGGCGCTGGAGTTGCCGTACCGGGTGGTGAATGTAGCGGCGGGAGATCTTGGTTCGTCGGCCGCCAAGAAGTACGACATCGAGGCGTGGTTTCCGTCGCAAAAGACCTACCGGGAGATCACCTCGTGTTCCAACACCACCGACTATCAGGCGCGCAGGCTGAAGGTGCGGATGCGGACGGAGAGCGGCAACCGGATCCTCCACACCCTCAACGGCACCGCCGTGGCGATCGGACGGGTCATCCTGGCGATCCTTGAAAATCATCAGCAGGCAGACGGTTCGGTGCGGATGCCGAAGGCACTGATTCCCTGCCTGGGCTTTGATCACCTCGGTCCGTGACCAACCGCAACCGTCGGATCTTCTCGCGGATCGCTCGCCGTTATGACCTCTGCAATCGGGTGCTGTCGCTGGGTCAGGAACAGAACTGGCGAAGAGAGGTGGCCGATCATCTCCCTCCCGGACGCGTACTCGATCTGGGGAGCGGAACCGGAGCGGCGCTGCCCGTGCTGGCGGGCCGGGTGGTGGTGGCGCTCGACCCGGTGGCGCCGATGCTGTCAATGAGTCCTATTCACAGCAGGGTGGTGGGAGTCGGGGAATCACTCCCATTTCCCGACGAGTCGTTCGACAGTGTGTTCTCGGCCTACGTATTCAGGAATCTCTCATCGGTGGATCGGACGATGAAGGAGATCCACCGGGTGCTGCGACCGGACGGGGTGGCCGGAATCGTCGACCTGGCTCGTCCGATCGGACCGTGGAAGCGGCGACTCCACACGATGGGAACGGGCGTCGTGCTGCCGGTGGCAGGGCTGTTGGTAGGGGCGCCCGGCGAGTACTGGTACCTGCATCGGAGTCTCGGCAAGCTGGCCCCGCCTGAAGCTCTGTTGGGGAACGGGCCGCTGCGGTTGGAGCAAGTCTGGCGCATGGGCCCGCTGGGGTTCGTGTACGGAGCGGTGCTGCGCAAACCTCCACTTCTCGCGTAGAAACAGTGTCGAAAACGACACTATTTCTACGCAAGAATGGGGGGGTGCCCGACCTCGCCACCCTGATTCCGTTCGTGATCGCTTCCGCCATCCTGGTCGCCATTCCGGGGCCG